>NZ_DAOLGP010000023.1:0-63532 GCF_035329545.1 Candidatus Neomicrothrix sp. | reverse complement strand
GCCGGCGGTGATCGAGGTGTCGTCCTACATGGCCGCCGATGCGCACCATGCGCCCGCGATCGGCGTGCTGACGTCGCTCGACGCCGATCACCTCACCTGGCACGGCTCGATCGAGCGGTACCGCAGCGACAAGCTGAGGCTCTTCACCGGTGGTGAGCAGCCGCCACAGGTGGTGCTGGTCGATGGCGACGACCCGGTGGCGCTCGAGGCGATGGGGCGCACCGGCCTGGTCGTTCAGGCGGTCGATCCCGACGATGGCATTGCCAGCGCTGCGGGGGCCCGGCTCGCCGAGCGGGGCTTCCCCCGGCACCTTGGCTCCAACCTGGCGCTGGCGGCGGCGGCCGCCGAACGGCTCTGCGGCCTGCTGGGGATCGACGATGCACCCCTCGGTTCGGCACTGCTCGAGTTGGCCGACACCTACGTCGCCCTGCCGTCGCGCCACGCCACGATCGGCGAGTACGCAGGGGTGCGCTACATCGATGACGCGTTGGCCTCCAACCCGTTCGCTGCGGCGGCCGCGCTCGATGCCGTGGGTGAGGTGCCGGTGACCTGGCTGATCGGCGGGCAGTCGAGGGAGGTGTCCCTGGGACCGATGGCAGCCGCGTTGGCGCTGCGTCGCTCGCCGACGCTGCTGCTCGGGCTGCCCGATACCGGCGAGGCCTGGTGCGCGCAGCTGGCAGCCCCGTCCGGGTCGCTCGGTTCGTCGGGCACCGGCGTGGGGGACACCGCAGCCCAGCCGGTTGGCCTCGAGACCGTCGCGGTCGCCGATGTTGGGGAGGCGGTGCGCATCGCGGCCACCCGAACCCCCGAGGACGGGGTGGTGCTGTTCGCCCCGGGCGCGCCCACGCCGTCGCGGCTGGGTACCTACCACGAGCGGGCAGCCGACTTTGCCGCAGCCTTCGCGGCGCTCAGCGGGGGCTGAGGCGGATCACCGGGATCGTGCGGTCGGTGCGTTGTTGGTAGTCGGTGAAGTCGGCGTACATGTCGACGAGGCGCGGCCACAGCACAGCCCGTTCATCGGCGCCGACCTCGCGGGCGACCATGTCGGACTCGACGCCACGCCGGTTGATGGTGACCTCCGGGTGTTCGATCACGTTGTAGTACCACGCCGGATTGTTCGGCATCCCGCCCTGGGAGGCGACGAGGATCAGGTCGGCCCCGTCCTCCATGAACAACAGCGGCACGGTGCGCGGCTCGCCGGAGCGGCGGCCGATGGTCGTCACCAGCACCACGTCGGTGCCCTTGAGGAACTTGCCGCCGATGCGACCGTCGGTCAGCCGGTACAGCCGGGTGGTCAGCCGGCTCATCACCTTGATGACCACGCCCCCCACCTTCACCTGCCGGTCGTTGTAGGAATCGTTGGTCGCCACAGGGCCGATCGTAATCGAACACCGCTTTGGTGCTTGCCCCGAACAGGCGTTCGTAACTACACTGACGTCATCTTGTCGCCGCCGGCTGCGAGATGACCTGAGAACCGGTTCCAAACCATCCCGCCGAGAATGACCGGGTTGTGAGGGTTCGGGCCTCCCCGATTCGTTGTCACACCCCCTCCGTAGGGTCGACATCAACAACCCGCACAGCACCGGGGGCCGCAGGTGGTCCCCTCAATCGCCAAGGAGATCACCATGGCTACAGATACGGATCGCAGCAAGGCACTCGACATGGCTCTCGGCCAGATCGACAAGCAGTTCGGCAAGGGCTCGGTCATGCGCATGGGCGAGAAGACCTCGATGAACGTCGAGGTGATCTCGACCGGCGCGCTGAGCCTCGACGTGGCGCTGGGTATCGGCGGCCTCCCCCGCGGTCGGGTCACCGAGATCTACGGTCCGGAGGCGTCAGGCAAGTCCACGCTCGCCATGCACGTCGTCGCCGAGGCCCAGCGCAACGGTGGCACCTGCGCCTACGTCGACGCCGAACACGCGATGGATCCCTCCTATGCGTCGAGGATCGGCGTCGACATCGACCAGCTGCTCATCTCCCAGCCCGACACCGGCGAGCAGGCGCTCGAGATCACCGACATGCTGGTGCGCTCCGGTGCCATCGACGTCATCGTCATCGACTCGGTCGCCGCACTTACCCCCCGGGCCGAGATCGAGGGCGACATGGGCGACACCCACGTCGGGCTCCAGGCCCGGCTGATGTCCCAGGCGCTGCGCAAGCTCACGGCCAACCTCAACCGCTCCAACACCATCTGCATCTTCATCAACCAGTTGCGAGAGAAGATCGGCGTCATGTTCGGCTCCCCCGAGACCACCTCCGGCGGCCGGGCGCTGAAGTTCTACTCCTCGGTCCGCCTCGACATCCGCCGGATCGAATCGATCAAGAACGGCGTCGAGGTGGTCGGCAACCGCACCCGGGTCAAGGTGGTCAAGAACAAGGTGGCCCCGCCGTTCAAGCAGGCCGAGTTCGACATCATGTACGGCAAGGGCATCAGCCGAGAAGGGTCGTTGCTCGACCTGGCGGTCGATCTCAACATCGTCAAGAAGTCGGGTGCCTGGTACACCTATGACGGCGAGCAGCTGGGCCAAGGTCGGGAGAACGCCAAACAGTTCCTCATCGACAACCCCGAGATCATGGTGGAGGTCTCCGAGTTGGTCCGCAATCAGATGGGGATCGGCGACCAGCCGGACGAACCTGTCGATGCCGGTGCCGCCGCCGACGACGAGTTCACCGCCGCCGACGATGTGCCGATCGCTCTGGACGGCTAGTTGCCGCTGAGCCATCACGAGCGTTCGACGTCGAGCGCACCTTGATCCAACGAAGCCCACCGGTCCGTCCGATGTTGGGCTTCCGATTCCGCAGACGACCTCCCAGGTTCGTCTCCGGCGTGGGACCCCCGAGCCTGCCAGCCACCGGTCCCGCTTTCACGACGGGGAGAACGGCTCTCCAGCCCGTTCTCCCCGTCGTCGTTTTCTTGGCGTTACCTGGCTCGTGTTGAGCGAGCATCCACGATGCGATCGGGGCGGGTGTAGACGTTGGCGTGATCGCCCCTGACAAAGCCGACCAAGGTGATGCCCGCCGCTTCGGCGGTGGCGACCGCCAGCGCTGTTGGGGCCCCGACGGCGGCGACGACCGGCACCCCGGCCATCGCCGCCTTCTGCACCAACTCGAACCCGGCCCGCCCGGACAGCACCAGCAGCCGTCCCGCCAGCGGCAGCTGGCCGTGTTGCAGCGCCCAACCCAGCACCTTGTCGACCGCGTTGTGGCGGCCGACGTCCTCCCGGACGGCCAGGATCGAGCCGTCGGGTGTGGCCAGGGCGGCACCGTGGGTGCCGCCGGTCTGCTCGAACAGGTGTTGACCGGCGCGCAGCCGGTCGGGCAGCTGGAGGACCACATCGGCGGCGACGGTCGTCGGATCACCATCAGCGGGAAACGAGGTGGCCAGGGTCATCGCATCGACCGCAGAGGTCCCGCAGATGCCACACGAGGCGGTCGTCGTTCCGAGACGCACCCGGGCGGCCGGCGGCGCATCAACCTCCTCGCCGAGGACCACGTCCAACACGTTCAGCCCGTCGTCACCGTCGACACCCAGGTTGAACTGCGCCGAGACGACGTCCTCGGCGGCGGTGACGATGCCTTCGGCGAGCAACCACCCGTGGGCCAGGTCCACGTCCTCGCCGGGGGTCCGCATCGTCGTCGTCAGCACCCGGCCGTCGAGCCGGAGCTCGAGGGGCTCCTCGTGGGCGACCGTGTCGCTGGCGGCGTCCGGGTGCAGCCGGCCGGCACGTATGTGGAGGACCGGCCGTCCCCGGGTGCGGTGGCTCATCTTGCCAGCGTGTCACGGCGCAGCGCTCGCCCGGCGGGGGCTTCGGCGTGACATCGTCCGTCGACGGTGACAGGGTGCGGGCGATGGCCGATCGATGCGCAGCGCTGGCCCACCTCATCGTCGTCGCCGGCGGTGGCGGCGAACGTCTGGGTGGTGTGGACAAGGCGCTCAGCGTCGTCGGCGGGCGACAGCTGATCGACCACGCCCTGGGCGTTGCGGTGACCGGACGATGCCTGGTCGTGCGCCCGTCCGACCGGCACGCGATCGGGCGGGTTGCGGGGTTGTCCACGGTGGAGTCGGTGGCGGAACGGCCGGCTGGCGGAGGACCCGCAGCCGGCATTGCGGCTGCCCTCAATGCTCTGGGTCGTCCCCGGGACGGCCATGCGGGCGGCGAGCCTGCCGAAACGAATGCCAGCGCCCTCGTGGCGGTGCTGGCTGCCGACCACCTGGCCCCGCTCGACGCCGTGGTCGCCGAGCTTGTGGAGGCGCTTCAGCGCCATCCCGAGTCTGGAGTGGCCGTGGCTGCCCCCGCTGGCGAGCCGCAGTGGCTGACTGCGGTCTGGCGGTTCTCGACGCTGATCGAGGCGGTCGATGCTCTGGGAACGGCTGACGGAGCGTCGGCCCGGGCGCTCACCAATCACGGCACGCCGCTGTTGGTGGAAGTTCCTCGGGTGGTCAGCCTGGACGACGCCGAAGACCTGTGGGCGGCGGTGGCCGACGGCTCGCCGGCACTTGGCGTCGCCGGCCCGATGCCCGCCCGAAGCCGGGTGGTCGACGCACTGTCCGGCGCTGGGGGCGTTGGTGGGGTCGGCGACACCGTCGACCCCGATGGCCACGCTGCCACCCTGCTCGGCGTCGTTGAAGCCGTGCCGCCGCCCTCGGAATGGACGACGGTGCGGCCCGCCATCCCTTGGGTGTTCGTGGGGCCTCCCGCCCCGCCCGCTGCCCACTGGGCCGGCGCCCATCTGGTTCCGCTGGAGCGCTGACGGCGTCCTTGTGGCTGCGTCCGGCCTCAGTCGTCCAGGTGCCCCAACCAGCTTGGGCGGCGCAGGGCGAACGTAGCCGCCAGATAGGCGCACCCGGCGACGACAACCGTGGGCCCCGGCCCGAAAAGGTCGCTGGTCCATCCCTGGGCGAGCGACCCGAGGGGGATCGAGAGGGTGAACAGGGTGATGTAAAGCGCCAGCACCTTGCCCCGCATCGACTCGTCCACCTGGATCTGCAGCGTGGTGTTGAGCGTTGCGGCAATCGGCAGATAGGCGGCACCTGCAACGAGCAAGGCGACCAGCCCGATCAGGTACACCGGGGTGGCGGCGAAGGCGACCAGCGCGACGCCGTAGACCAGCATCGCCACCCCGGCGAGGCGGCTGCGGGCGACGCCCGATCCGGGTCCAGCGATGATCGGAGCGGCGAGCACCGAGCCGATCCCCAGCGCCGCGCTCAGCAGCCCGTACTCCAGCCCGCCGACGCGGAACACCTCCTCGGCGAACACGATGACCAGGGAGAAGACCGGCTGACCGAACAGCCCCAACACCACCACCGACAGATAACAGGCAGCCATGCCACGATGGCGACGGACGTAGGCGATCGTGTCGGCCGCATCGGTGAGGACCCTCGGCCTGGGCGTGGTCACCCGCTGCCGGGCGGCGAGGGAGATCATCGACAAGGCGATGAGCACGGCGACGTACGAGGCGGCGTTGATGAAGAATGCCGGGCCCGGGCCGAGGGTGACCAGCACCAGCCCTCCAAGCCCCGGGCCGAAGGCCCGCGCTGCGTTGAACTGGGCCGAGTTGAGGGTCACTGCGTTGAGCAGGGCCTCCCGGGGCACCAACTCCGAGACGAAGGCCTGCCAGGCCGGAGCGTTGATGCCCGTGATCACCCCACCGGTGGCGACCAGGCCGATGATCACCGGCACCGATGCTCGGCCTGAGCTCCAGGCAACGCCCATGGCGATGGCCACAACCGCCATGGCGCTCTGCGTGACCAACAGGATGCGCCGCCGGTCGAGACGGTCGGCCAGCGAGCCGCCCAGCGGCGACATGAGCGCCATCGGTGCCAGCTGACTGAAGGCGGCGATGCCCACCCACGTCGACGACTCGGTCAGCTGGAACACGACGTAGGGCACTGTGAGGTTCTGCACCCAGGTGCCGCTGTTGGACAACAGCGCCCCGATCCAGAACAGCCGGAAGTTTCGAAACCGGAACGCGGCCGCAGCATCGCGCAGGCCGGGCTTGGCCGGCGGCGTGGCGGGCGTCTCGGTCGGGGCGTCGCCGGGGGACGGAGCGGAAGCGATGGCGGCCAACCTACCCACGGAGGTCCGCTCCCCGGGGCGGGCGTTGGATGATCAACCTTCGGCGCCTCGGTTAGCGTCGAGGCGTGGACGTGTTGTCATCGCGAGTGCTTGTGGCCACGGACGACCTCCAGGCCTCCGTGGCGTGGTGGTGCGACACGCTGGGCCTGAGCGTCGCCCGGGAATACGGCGCCGACGGCGTGGTGACCGGGGTGGCGTTGTTCTGTGGAGGGGTGCTCGTCGAGCTCACCGGCCGGGGTAGCGACCCGGCGTCGCTCGTCCTGTGGTTGCAGGTACCCGACGTGTTCGCCGAGGCCGAGCGGCTCGTCGTCGCCGGCGTTGCCCACGAGGGCCTGCCCGAACAGATGCCGTGGGGCCTGATCGAGTGGCGGATCACCTCACCGGAGGGCGTGGAGCTGGTGCTGGTTCAAATCCCCGACGACCACCCGCTGCGGAGCCGGCTTCACACCGCTTGACTCCAGCCTCCGTCGCTATCCGAGTCGGCCCTACTTGATGAAGAGCATTTCCTGGTAGGTGAGCAGCGGCCACAGCTCGTCGTCGACGATCTCCTCCAGCAGGTCGGTCGCAGCACGCACTGCGTTCATCGCCGGGAGAATCGTCTCTCGGCAGTAGGTGCCCTGCTCGCCGATCGGCGCCGCGTCGGGGAGACCGTCGATCGCCTGTGCCAGCGGCGCGACAGCGCAGGTCAGCTCGGTCACCAGTTCGGTCACCCGGGTGAGGGTCTCGGTGTCGCCGCCGAGGCCGAGGGCGACCAGCTCGTTCTCCGTACCGGCCAGATTGGCCTGAAAACGCTTGACCGACGGGTAGATCAACGTCCGCGCCATCTCCAGTGTCGAGCGGGCCTCGACGCTGATCGACATGACGTACTGGCCCATGTACGCCTCGTAGCGGCTGTGCAGCTCGCGAGGGGTGAGGACGTCGAGACGATCGAAAAGCTCCTGGGCCTCCTTCGTCTCGTACACCGAGAGGGCTTCGGGTGTGGCCTTCAGGTTGGGAAGGCCCCGCCGTGCTGCCTCGTCCTGCCACTCGTCGGAGTAGCCGTCGCCGTTGAAGATCACCCGTCCGTGCTTGACCATCACGTCCCTCAGGACGTCCTCGACAGCTTCGTTGAATTCGGAGCCGAAGGCGACCGCCTGCTCGATCTGGGTGGCCATGTAGTCGAGGCTGTCGGCCATGATCGAGTTGAGCACGACCAGCGGACCCGAGATCGACTGCGAGGACCCGACCGCCCGAAACTCGAAGCGGTTGCCCGTGAAGGCGAACGGGCTGGTGCGGTTTCGGTCGCCCGGGTCCTTGGGCAGCTGCGGCAGCGTGTCGGCGCCGACCCTCAGGGTGCCGTGCACCTTGGACGATGACGCCCCGCCGCCCTGGGCCACCTGCTCGAACACGTCGTGCAGCTGGTCGCCGAGGAACACCGACATGATGGCCGGCGGCGCCTCGTTGGCGCCCAGTCGATGGTCGTTGGCCGCCGTGGCGATCGCCGCGCGCATGACATCGGCATGCTTGTCGACGCCGCGGATCACCGCCGCGCAGAACACGAGGAACTGGGCGTTCTCGTGAGGCGTGTCGCCGGGGTTCAACAGGTTGCCCTGCTCGGCGTTGCCCAACGACCAGTTGATGTGTTTGCCCGAGCCGTTCACCCCGGCAAAGGGTTTCTCGTGGTGCAAACAGACCAGCCCGTGACGGTGGGCGACGCGGCTGAGCGTCGACATCACCAGCTGCTGGTGGTCGGCGGCGACGTTGCCCTCCTCGTGGATGGGAGCCAGCTCGTACTGGCCGGGTGCCACCTCGTTGTGTCGGGTTTTGGTGGGGATGCCCAGCTTGAGCATCTCCCGCTCGGCGTCCAGCATGAAGGTGAGCACCCGCTCGGGGATGGCGCCGAAGTAGTGGTCGTCGAACTCCTGGCCCTTGGGCGGCTGGGCGCCCATCAGGGTTCGACCGGTGGACATCAGGTCGGGCCGGGCGAAGTAGAAGTTGCGGTCGATCAGGAAGTACTCCTGTTCGGCGCCGGCGATGGACGCCACCCGCGAGGGGTCCTCGACGCCGAAGAGGCGCAACATGCGTTGGGCCTGCACGTTGAGTGCCTGCTGGGAACGCAGCACCGGGGTCTTCTTGTCGAGCGCTTCGCCGGTCCAGGACACGAACGCCGTCGGGATGCACAGCGTGTTGCCGTTGGGGTTTTCGAGGATGTAGGCCGGGCTGGTGACGTCCCAGGCGGTGTAGCCGCGGGCCTCGAAGGTCTCCCGGATGCCGCCGCTGGGAAACGACGACGCATCGGGCTCGCCCTGGACCAGCGAGCCCCCGGAGAAGTTGGAGATCGCCAGCCCGGCGCCGTCGGTATCGAGAAAGCTGTCGTGCTTCTCGGCGCTCAGACCGGTGAGGGGGTAAAAGACGTGGGCGTAGTAGCTGGCGCCGTGCTCGGTGGCCCAGTCCTTCATCGCCGAGGCGACGACGTCGGCGACCGACGGGTCGAGGCGGATGCCCTCGTTGACGGTGGCCTGGAGCGACTCGTAGACCGCCTTGGGCAACCGGCTCTGCATGACCGCTTTGGTGAACACGTTGCGGCCGAACAGCTCGGCGGGTGTCTCGATGCCCGATCCGGGATGGATCGCGCTCGGACGGCTGGTCGTGGCTGCTAGCGCCTGGGTTCGAACGGCTCTCCCGCTCATGTGTGGGTGCTCCTGGGGTGGGGGGAAGCGTCGGCGTGAGCCGAGCGTCACGGGCCGGGCCAGGTGAGCCCACGTGTGTTTGCCCACCGAGGCGGCGACGACGTCAGCCCCACTATACCGCCGGGGTGCCGGCGCCCCCGGCGCCGACCACCCGCACCGGTAGGATGAAGTCATGGCTCGGAAGTACCTGGTGCGCACCTTCGGGTGCCAGATGAATGAGCACGACTCCGAGCGCATCGCTGGCGTGCTTGAGGCCGACGGCCTGGAGGCGACCACCGAGGTGGCCGACGCCGATGTGGTCGTGCTCAACACCTGCTGCATCCGCGAGAACGCCGACAACAAGCTGTACGGCACGTTGGGCCACCTGAAATCGGAAAAGGACCGCCGGCCCGACCTGGAGATCGTCGTCGGTGGTTGCCTGGCCCAGAAGGACCGCGAGACCGTGCAGCGGCGGGCTCCGCCCGGCGACGTCGTCATGGGCACCCACAATGTCGGCCGGGTCGGCGAACTGCTCGAGGCATCGCGTCGCGACGGCCCGATCATCGAGATCCTCGAAGCGACCGCCGCCGAGGACCACGAGGCGTTCCCGTCGGCCCTGCCCGCCAAGCGGGAGCAGGGTTGGGCCGCCTGGGTGACCATCCAGTTCGGCTGCGACAACAGCTGCGCGTTCTGCATCGTGCCCGCCGTGCGAGGCCCCGAGATCAGCCGCCCGTTTGGCGACGTGCTCGACGAGGTGCGACGGGTCGCAGCAGACGGCGTGACCGAGGTGACCCTGCTGGGCCAGAACGTCGACAGCTACGGGCGCGACCTCACGCTGCGCCTGCGGGGGGAGGGGTCCTCGGTTTCGACCGGCTCACCCGAACACGACCCTCCCGATCCACGTTTCACCGTCGGCGACGCCTGGCTCGACGAGCGGGCGACAGCGGGTGGGCCCGGCCGTGCCCGGCCGCTGTTCGGCGACCTGCTGCGCGCCGTCGGTTCGGTGCCCGGCATCGCTCGGGTGCGCTTCACCAGCCCCCACCCCAAGGACATGCGTACCGACACGATCGCCGCCATGGCCCAGACGCCGGCGGTGTGCGAACACCTGCACCTGCCGATGCAGTCCGGCAGCGACGCCGTGCTCGCCGCCATGCACCGTGGCTACACCGCCGAGCGCTACCTGCGGGTGGTGAGCGATGCCCGCGCCGGCATCGACGACCTGGCGCTGACCACCGACGTCATCGTCGGGTTTCCCGGCGAGACCGACGCCGACTTCGAGGCGACCCTGGAGGTGTGCGCCGAGGTCGGCTTCGATGCCGCCTACACGTTCGTCTACTCGCCCCGTCCCGGCACCGAGGCGGCGGACATGACCGACGCCTTCGTCGAGCACGCGGTCTCGGTCGAGCGCATGGAACGCCTGCGTGCGGTGATCGACCGGTCGGCGAGGCGAGCCAACGAGGCTCGCGTGGGGCGGATCGACGAGGTGGTCGTCACCGGCCCCTCGCGTCGCGATCCGTCGATGATCACCGGGCTGACCCGACACAACAAGCGCATCCACCTGCCCGGACCGTCGGGGGCCCGCCCTCGCCCGGGGACGTACCTGACCGCCCGCGTGACCGAGGCCCGCATGACCAGCCTGGTCGGCGAGGTCGTCGAGATCGGCGATTCGCCGGCCCATCGCACGCGCATCCAGGTCGCCGCCGGATGACCGGGTCCGGCGAGCCGTCCGTGCCCACCCCTGGGCACAGCGGTGCGTCGGTCGAGTTCGTGGAGGCCGATGACGGTCCGGAGCTGGTCGTCAAGACCGGCCCGGTTGGACCGGACGCTCCCTGGGGCAACGTCGCCGACGAGGTCGCCCGGCTCGAGTGGTCGGCAGGGGTCGGCGCCCCGGTGCCTCGGGTGGTCAGGTTCACCGACCACGGCGACGGTACGGCCACCCTGGTGACCGAACGCCTGGGCGGATTCGATGCGACGCGTCGGGAGGCGCGGGCCCGCCCAGAGGGTCTGGTCGACCTGTTCGGCAAGGCGTTGCGGGTGTGGCACGACAACCTGCCGGTCGCCGACTGCCCGTTCCGCAGCGACTGGACGACCCGCCTGAACGTCGCCCGAACCCGCATCGACGCTGGGACGGCCACAGCGGCCGACCTCGACCCCGCCTATCAGCGGATCGACTTCGACGTGTTGTTGGCCTCGCTCGATCGGCCGAACCCCGACGACCCCGACGATCTGGTCGTCATCCACGGCGACCCGTCGCTGCCCAACATGATCATCGGCGGCGGCGGGCTGTCCGGCTGGGTGGACATCGGTCGGCTCGGGGTCGGGTCGCGTTGGTGCGACCTGATGATCGGGGCGACGACGGTGGCTTCCAACCTTGGTCCGCTGTTGGTGCCGGCCCTGTTCGAGGCCTACGGCGTCGACATCGCCGACACGCTGGCGGTCGACGGCTACCAGCTGCTCGAGCAGTTCCTGTAGGAACGATCCAGCGTCAACGCAGCGGACGGACGGTGAGGTCGGTCCAGTCCGCGTCGCCACCGGCGTCGACCATGGCGCGCACTGCCTGCGCCACCGCAGTCGGGTCCAGGTACTCGTCGGCGTTGTAGGTGCCGCCCTCCTGGTTGCGAACCGCCCGCTGCATGTCGGTGTCGGTCCGAGAAGGGAAGAGCGAGCTGACCCGCACCCCGTCCGGCGCCACTTCGTGGCGCAGCGCGTCGGCGAAACCCCGCAGACCCCATTTTGAGGCGGCGTACGAGGTCCAGTTGGGATTGGCGACCAACCCGGCGGTCGAGTTGATGAACACCACCCGGCCGCGTGCGGCCCGCAGCGCCGGAAGGCACAGGCGGGTCAGCTCGGCCGGTCCGGCCAGGTTGACCGCCAGAGCCTCTGCCCACGCTTCGGGGCGCTGGTGCTCGAGCGGTGCCACCCGCACCGCACCGGCCGCGTGGATCAGCAGGTCGAGGCGTCGGGGCAGTCCGGCCCCGACCCCGAGGATCAGCTCCAGGTCCTCGGGTTGGCTGAGGTCGGCGGCCACCCAGCTTGCCTCGGGCAGTTCTTCGGCCAACCCGGCGAGCACGGCGGCGTCGCGCCCGAGCAGGACCTGACGATGGTCGGCGAGTGCGCCCACCAAGGCACGGCCGATGCCCCCGGTGGCCCCGGTGATCAGGGCCGCCGGCCTGGCGGAGCCTGACCTGGCAGGGGAGGGCCCGGGAGCGGACGGCATCTCAGCAGGGTAGTTCCCGAGATGCCGCACCCGATCCGGGAATGAGGCCGGCCCGCCGGCCATCCTGGGCGAGGGAAGCCTTCTGGCCGCGACCCGGGGAGCGCGACCCGGGCGCAGCCCTGGCGCCGAACCCGTCGCTGGGTCATCGTGAACCGATGGCGAACGCAACCGATCCCGACACGGCGGAACCATCTTCTCCCGGCGAAGGCCTGGCGGTCGGTGAGGACGGGCGGGTGAGGTGTGCCTGGGGCATCCACCCCGACATCTATCGCACCTACCACGACACCGAGTGGGGTCGGCCGGTCACCGACGAACGGGCGATCTTTGAAAAGCTGTGCCTGGAGGGATTCCAGGCCGGTCTGTCATGGCTGACCATCCTGTCGAAGCGCCCGGCGTTCCGCGAGCGCTTTGATGGCTTCGATCCAGAGGTGCTGGCCGCCTGGGGCGAATCCGAGGTGGAGGCTGCGCTGGGCGACGCCGGCATCGTGCGCAACCGGGCCAAGGTGGAGGCCACCGTCGGCAACGCCCGGGCGACCCTCGATCTGTGGGTGGCGGGCGACTCGCTGAGCGAGCTGCTGTGGTCGTGCGGAGGCGCCTCGGGGTCATCGCCCGAGGCAGCCCTTCCTGAGGCGACAGCACTGTCCAAGGCACTCAAGAAGCGGGGCTTTCGCTTCGTTGGTCCGACGACGGTGTATTCGACACTCCAGTCGCTCGGGGTCGTCAACGACCACTCGGCCCGGTGCTGGGTGCACGCCGACTGCCAGGCCGAACAGGACCGGGCACGCGGGCGGCTGGCAGACTCCACCGGGTGACCCGCCTGGTACTGCCCGAACACCCCAACGCCGACGACGCGCTGGAAGCGTTCCTCGGGTGGGTGGCCGATCAGGGCCTCGCGCTCTACCCGGCCCAGGAGGAGGCCATTCTGGCGCTCTTTGCCGGCAGCCACGTGATCCTCACCACGCCCACCGGATCGGGAAAGTCGCTGGTCGCCACCGCCGGTCATGTGGCCGCCCTGGCGGCGGGGGAGCGCTCGGTCTACACCGCCCCGATCAAGGCGCTGGTGTCGGAGAAGTTCTTCCAGCTTCGGGAAGCGCTCGGCGACGAGATGGTGGGGATGCTCACCGGTGACGCCACGATCAACCCGGACGCGCCGGTGATCTGCGCCACCGCCGAGATCCTCGCCCACCAGGCCCTCGGCGGTACGCCGGGGGGCGCACCGACCCACGTCACCATGGACGAGTTCCACTATTACGACGAGCCCGACCGAGGCTGGGCGTGGCAGGTGCCGCTGCTCGAGTTGGCCGACACCCGGTTCCTCGCCATGTCCGCCACCCTCGGTGACATCAGCTGGTTGGCCGACGACCTGCTACGGCGAACCGGACGGGACGTCGAGGTGGTGACCGGCATCGAGCGGCCCGTGCCGCTGAGCTTCGAATACCGGACGACATCGCTGACCGAAACGGTCGAGGAGCTGATCGCCGCCGAGCGGGTGCCGGCCTACGTGGTGCACTTCACCCAGCAGGCGGCCACCGAGCAGGCACAGGCGTTCACGTCGTTGAACGTGCTGACCAAGGCCGACCGCCAGGAGTTGTCCGGCGTATTGGCCGGGGTGCGCTTCGACACCCCCTTTGGCAAGGACCTCAAGCGCTTCTTGTCCCATGGTGTGGGCGTGCACCATGCCGGGCTGTTGCCCCGCTACCGCCTGCTGGTCGAGCGTCTGGCCAAGGAGGGCTGGCTGCGGTTGATCTGCGGCACCGACACGCTTGGGGTCGGCGTGAACATTCCGATCCGCACGGTGCTCTTTACACAGCTCTACAAGTACGACGGCGTCGAGACCCGCATCCTCACGGTCAGGGAGTTTGCCCAGGTGGCAGGCCGGGCCGGGCGGCGCGGCTACGACACCGAGGGTTACGTCCTCGCCCAGGCTCCTCCGCACGTGGTCGAGAACCTCCGGGCGGAGCAGAAGGCGGGCACCAACACCGCCAAGCTGCGCAGGATCGTCAAGAAGAAGCCGCCCGAACGCGGCTACGCCCACTGGAACCGCGACACCTTCGAACGGCTGACCGCCGGCACGCCGGAGCGGCTCAACTCTCGCCTGACGATGACCCACTCGATGGTGCTGCACGTGCTCTCGCGTCCGGGCGACGGGGAGGTGGCACTGGCCCGTTTGATCGAGGGGTCACACGAGAGCGAGGGGGCCAAGCTGGCCCTGGCCGACCGGGCGGCGGCGATCATCGGCTCGCTCGAGGCGGCGGAGATCCTCACCCGGCTGGAGGAGCCTGGAGGCGACGGCCGGATCCTCGTTGTCCACGGGGACCTTCAGCAGGATTTCGCCCTCGACCGGCCCCTGTCGCCCTTCGTCGTCGAGGTGGTCGACAGCTACGAGCCCGACGACCCTGAGTACGCGTTGTCGGTGCTCTCGGTGGTTGAGGCTTCGCTGGACGATCCCCGCCAGGTGCTGATCGCCCAGCAGCGCAAATCTCGCGACGAGGCCTACCAGCGGATGAAGATGGACGGCGTCGATTTCGACGAACGCCAGGAGCGGCTGGCGGAGATCCGTTGGCCCCAACCGCTGCGCGACGAGTTGCTGGCGATGCTCGCCAGCTTCTCCGAACGTCACCCATGGGTGACGGGGGAGTGGGTGCGGCCGAAGGCGGTTGCCCGGGATCTCTATGAGCGGGGCCTTGGCTTTCGCGACTACGTGTCGCTGTTGGGGGTCAAGCGCTCCGAGGGGGTGCTGTTGCGCTACCTGACCGAGGTGTATCGCACCCTGCAGCGCAACGTGCCCGAGGGCGCCCGCACCGAGGAGCTCGAGGAGATCACCGCCTGGGTGGGCGCAGTGATCCGCCAGGTCGACTCGTCGCTGCTGGAGGAATACGAGCTGTTGGAGGGCGCCCTGGGGGAAGGCGCCGAGGTGGCGGTGCTCGACGCAGCGGCCCTCGACACCACGCCGCCTCCGATCACCGCCGACCGGCGGGCATTTCGTGCGATGGTGCGCACCGAGGTGTTTCGCTGGGTGCAGGCGCTGGCCCGCCACGACCACGGAGCGTTGGCCAAGCTGGTGTTCGAGGACGGTACCCAGCAGGACCTGGTGTGGTGGCGCGACCTGATGGAGCCCTACTGGGAGGAGTGGGACTCGATCGGCATCGACGCCGATGCCCGCAGCGCACGGTTCCTGCAGATCGACGAGTACGACGATCGCTGGGCGCTCACCCAGTGGTTGGTCGACCCGGAGGAGACCAACGAGTGGAGCCTGACCGCCCGGGTGGATCTGCGGGCCTCCGACGAGGCGGGCGAGCCCGTCGTGGCGCTGGTGCGGGTGGGACGGGGCTGAGGGTGGTCGAACCCGAGGATCTGGGTGCCGAGCTTCGGCGGGCGATGAGCGACGTGCGCTGGGATCTGGGCCTGGCCCCCCTGTCCGACGCCGACCTCGGCGCCGCAGCGCCGCGCCCGGCGGGGGTGGGAAGTACTGCGCGACCCGGGTCGGGACGCGCTCGATGGGCAGGTGCGGCCGGGCTGGATCGGCCGTGTGCGCTGGTCGGGCCAACCGCCTCCGGCAAGACGGCGGTCACGCTGGCGCTCGCCGAGCTGGTGAGCCCGCTGGAGGCGGTGGCCGCCGACTCGATGACCGTGTACCGGCACCTCGACATCGGCACGGCGACGCCGACGCTCGCCGAGCGCCGAAGAGTGCCCCACCACCTCGTCGACACGGTCGAGCCACATGAGGAGTTTTCGGTGGCCCGCTTCCAGAGCGCCGCCGACAAGGCCTTCGACGACATCGTCGGCCGCGGAGCACACGGGCTGCTCGTCGGTGGAACCGGGTTGTACCACCAGGCGGTGATCGACGATCTGGCCCTTCCCGGCCGATTTCCGCAGGTGCTTGCCACGCTGGAGGCCGAGGCGGTCGATGAGGACTGCCTCCGGTCGATGCACGGGCGCCTGGCCAGCCTCGACCCGGTGGCGGCCGAGCGAATGGAGCCGACCAACCGGCGCCGAGTGCTGCGAGCGTTGGAGGTCACGCTGGGCGCCGGCCGCCCGTTCTCGTCGTTTGGGCCGGGACTGGATGCCCACCCGCCGACGCCGTTCGTGCAGGTTGGGCTTCGTCTGGAGCGGGCGGTGACCGCCGGTCGCATCGCCGAGCGCTTCGACGCAATGATCGACGCCGGCTTGCTCGATGAGGTGCGGGCCCTGGTGGAGCTGCCGGGCGGCCTCTCTCGGACCGCCTCCCAGGCGCTCGGATACCGAGAGCTGGCCGAGCACCTCAACGGTGAGCGCACCCTGACGGACGCCGTCTCGGCTGCCGTGCAACGCACCCAGCAGCTGGCGGTTCGCCAGGAACGCTGGTTCCGGCGCGACCCCCGGCTGGTGTGGGTGGACGCAGAAGCGGACGCGGCTACCGTCGCCGACCGGGTGCAGGCGGCCTGGGCAACGGCTGGGGCATGGGAGCCGACCTGAGGTCCAATGGCCGCCATTCCGGGAGAGAGAAATTCCGAGGGCCACGGCCGGCCAGGACCGATAGCGTGGGCTGCACATGCACTTCACCAAGCACCACGGCCTGGGCAACGACTTTCTGGTCGCCCTCGAAGCGAACAACGGCCCGCTTTCGGCCGGCCCAGAGCTCGCCCGCTCGCTGTGCGATCGACACACCGGCATTGGTGCCGACGGGCTGATCTGGGGGGCTGCGGCCCCCGATGCAGATGTGGCTTTTCGCCTGCACAACGCGGATGGCACCGAAGCGGAAATCTCCGGCAACGGGCTGCGTTGTCTGGCTCAGGCCTGGCTGCGTTCCGCCAACCGCAGCGATGGTCAGGTGTCGGTGGCCACGCCCGGCGGGGTCCGCCAGGCCATCGCAACGTCCTCGGACGATCCGGCGACACTCACCGTCTGCGTCGAGATGGGTCCGGTCGGCGCCGGCCCGGAGCTGCCAGCGGTCATCGGCGAACTGGGGATCGACCAAGCGATGTCGGCGTCGGTGGGCAACCCCCACGTCGTTCTGCTCGGCCCTGGCTCGTTGGCCCCGAACCTGGCCTCGGTCGACTTGATCAAGGTGGGGCGTCGCGTGGAGAGCGCCGTGCCGGGCGGGGCCAACGTCCACCTGATCGAACAGTCAGGGGAGGACCGACTGGTCATGCGACCGTGGGAGCGCGGCGTCGGCATCACCGAGGCCTGCGGTTCGGGCGCCACCGTGGCGGCTTGGGTGGCCCGCAGCTGGGGGCTGGTCGGCGACACGGTGGTCGTTTCCATGCCCGGTGGTGAGGTGACGGTCGAACTCGGGTCACAGTCGGCGTCGCTGATCGGTCCGGCCACCTATGTGGCGGACGTGGAGACGCATTGAGCAACACGAACATGAAGGGCAACAACATCAGCGACGACGGCATCGGCGACGAGGATTTCTACGGCGGAGCGCTGACCGATGACGATGCGGCCGATGAAGCGGTATCGGTCGTCGAGCCGGCCGAGCCCACCGAGGAGTCGCACCGCGGTGGTTTTGGCGAGTTCGGTGGTGAGACCCGAGGTCTCATCGAGCGAACCTACCGGGAGCGGATCCTGCTGGTCGCCGTCGCCGTCGCCATCGACGGCGCCGGGGGCGCCGGCACCGTCGAGGATTCCTTGGACGAACTGGCATTGCTCGTCGACACGGCGGGCGCCGACGTGGTGGGTCGCATCACCCAGCGGCGTCGCGCCCCCGACCCGGCCACCTACGTCGGATCCGGCAAGGCGGCCGAGATCAAGGCGCTCGCCGAAGCCACCGACTGTGACACGGTCGTCTTCGACGACGAGCTGAGCCCTGCCCAGCAGTTCAAGCTGGAGAAGCTGCTCGGCCGCACCGCGATCGACCGTACTGCGGTGATCCTGGACATCTTCGCCCAGAACGCCTCTAGCCAGGAGGGCAAGGCCCAGGTCGAGTTGGCCCAGCTTCGCTATCTGGCGCCCCGATTGAAGGGCCGCGGCCGGGCGCTCTCCCAGCAGGCCGGTGGCCTCGGAGGCGCCCGACGCGGTCCGGGCGAGAAGGCGCTGGAGACCGACCGCCGTCGGCTTGGACGGCGGGTGCACAAGCTCGAGTCCGAACTCCGGGAGGTGGGACGCCACCGGGCCACCCAGGCAAAGGCCCGCCAACGCTCGGGCGTCGCCCACGTGGTGGTCGTCGGCTACACCAACGCCGGCAAGTCGACGCTGGAGAACGCTCTGACCGATGCCGGGGTCCTCGTCGAGGACCGGTTGTTCGCCACGCTGGACCCGACGACCCGTCAGCTGGCGTTGCCGGGTGGGGAAGTGGTGCTGCTCACCGACACGGTCGGCTTCATCCGCAAGCTGCCCCACGAGCTGGTCGAGGCCTTCAAAACCACCCTGTCGGTCGTGTCCGAGGCCGATCTGCTCGTGCACGTCGTCGATGCCTCGTCGGCCGACCCGGCCGAGGAGATCGCAGTGGTTCGGGCGATCATCGCCGAGGTAGGGGGTGGGGATCGCCCGGAACTGCTGGTGTTCAACAAGGCCGACCTTTCCCCCGACGCCGACCGGCTGGCCGAGGCGAGCCCGGGTGCGGTGGCGGTGTCTGCGGCAACCGGTTTGGGGATCGACGCGTTGGTCGAGGCGATCGGTGACCGCCTCCGCTCGCAGCGCCCGGTGGTCGAACTGCACATCCCTTGGGCCCGGGGCGATGTCATCGCCTCGGTGCACGCCCACGGCGAGGTGCTCTCCGAGGTGTCCGGCCCCGACCAGATGGTGATGCGAACCCGACTGCGCGAGGAGCAGCGGGGCCGTTTCGCCGAGTTCGAACCGGCGGCGCCAGTCGAGCCTCGATGATCGAAGGGGCGATCGACCTGCGGCTCGGGTCGCCGTGCGACCCCCCGCCCGACCTGGTGATCGACGCGATGGCGTCGGCCGCCGACAGCCTGGGGCCCTACGGCAAGTCGGTGGGCTCGCCCGTCTTCCGGCAGGCGGCGGCCGACTGGATGCGCCGTCGACTCGATGTCGAGATCGACCCCGAGTCGGTGGCGGCCTGCGTGGGGACCAAGGAGTTCGTCGCCGGCCTGGCCCTACTGCTCGGGGCGGGATGTGGCCGCGGCCGGGACACCGTGCTCATCCCGGCGGTCGCCTATCCCACCTACGCTGTGGGCGCCGAGCTGGCCGGCTGCCGGGTGGTGCGGGTGCCGATGACCGATCGCTTCACGCTCGATCTGGCTGGGGTCGATGCCGACGATGCCGCCCGTTCCAGGCTGCTGTGGGTGAACTCGCCCGGCAACCCGGCCGGCGGACTCGACGATCTGGAGGCGGCTGCGGCCTGGGGGCGCGAGCGGGGCATCGTCGTGTGCTCCGACGAGTGCTACGTCGAGTACACGTGGAGCGGAGCGCCGGTCGGCGAGGTGGGGCTGCCGGCCTCGACGATGCTCTCCTCGGGAACGAGTGGCGTGTTGGCGCTCCACTCGCTCTCCAAGCGATCAAACCTGGCCGGGGGGAGGATCGGGTTCTACGCCGGCGACGCCGCCCTCATCGCCGAGCTGGGGGAGCGGCGCCGGGAACTGGGGTTGGTGGTGCCCGGGCCCATGCAGGCTGCCGGAGCGACGGCCTGGAGCGACCAGCAACACGTGACCGAGCAGCGCGAGCGATATCTTCGACGCCTCGAACGCCTGGCGGAGGCGGCCGTGTCGGCCGGGTGCTTCGATGTTCGCCTGCCGGAGGGCGGGTTTTACCTGTGGCTGGACGTTGGCGATGACGACCGTGCGGCGGTTGCGACCCTCGCCGGGGCGGGCGTCCTGGTGCAGCCGGGCTCGATCTACGGGGCGGCCGGAGCAGGCCGGGTCCGCCTGGCCGCCGTACGCCCCGACGCCGAGATCGATGAGGCCGCCCGGCGTCTGGAGGCACTGCGTGGGGTCCTCGCCGGCGGCGCCGGTTGGCGGCGGTGAACGCTCCAGGCATGCTCGTGCACCCACCCGACGGGTTGGGGCTGCGATGATGGGGGCGATGACGTCGTCGGCAACCTCGCGCCCTCACCTGCCCGGCGCCTCGACGCGCCCCCAGTCGGTGAGACCATCGGTGATCTGGGCCTATCTGGGGGCTGCGATGGCGGTGGTCGGGGTGATTCTTGCCGTCAGCTTGGTCGCCATCGGATTTCTCTCCGACGGTGGTCCCGAAGAGGTGGGACGAACAGATTTCCCCGGTCAGGTGTCCTTCACATCCCCGTCCCGGGACAAGCCGTTTGCCATCTACCTCGAGCGCTCCACCCTGTCCGGGGACCCAGGGGTCCCGGGGTATTTGACACCGATCGTCACCCGAGGCGATGGCGAGGTTCCGGTCGATACCGATGCCAAGATCGATCGCCATGCCGGTGTGTCGACCGAGATGATCCCGATCGGCTCGTTTGTCGCCGTCGGAGGTGACTACACGGTGACGGTCGACCCGGACGGTTCCTCGGCCGGTGACGATGTTGCCATCGTCGTCGCCGATCCCGATGTGGCGTCGACCGGCACCGCCCTCATGATCTGGGGGGCGGCAGTTGGCGCCGGATTGTTCGTGGTCGGCATGGGAGTGGCGGTCGGCGTCGGGCGAGCACGCGACCGGGCGCGGGTGAGGGCACTGGTCGAGGGTCGCGCCGGTACCGAGTCCGGCGGAACTCCGTGAGTCCTCAGGAGGGAGCGGTACAGACGGCCGACGAGGTGGCTCAGTCCAAGGCAATGCGCTGGGCGATGGGGTTGTTGTTCGCAGCCGGCGTGTCGGTGATGGTCGGGTTTCTCGCCACCCAGTTGCTGACCGGCCGGTCGATGGAGCGTCTCGGCCCGTCGAGCGATGCCGTGGTCCGTGAACGGGTTCCCTCCAGCGAGAAGGTGCGCATCGAACAACCGGGCACCTACGACGTGTTCTACGAGCAGGCAGCGCCGTCGACGGGGGTGCCCGGATCCCTCGACGTCACCGTCCGTTCGGATCGGGGCGAGCTGGGCTTGGACACGCCGGATCCGGTGCTGAGCACGATCATCGACGATCGCAGCTACGTGGCCTTTCACACCGTGAGGATCCCGCGCGCCGGCACGTACACCCTCGACGTGGCGGTCAAGGGAGGCGAGCCGGCGGGATCCCTTTTCGAGGACGACCGCGTCGTCCTCGATCGGGCCGACCGGGAGGCCGATGCCTTGTGGATGTTGCTGGGTCTCGCACCGGCGGCGGCCGGGTTGGTTTTGGCGGCCTGCTTCGGGGTCGCCTCGGTGTGGGTCCGGGCGCGGAGTGCCCGGGCCGGCCGGGCGGACGGACGAGGACCTTCGGGCGGGTCGGCATTCCCCGGCCGCTGGGGCCCGCCAACCGATCACGCCTTCCGCGATCCGCCGCCGCCGCCGGAATTCCCCCGGGCAGGGCCCCCGGCTGGCCCCGATGCCGGCGACCAACCGCCGACCGAAGGTGAGCCTCCGGTCGCCGACGACCGTGCCTGAGCTCACGACCGACCTGCTCTCGGCGACCAGCCGGTTGATGGGGGTGCGGTCGGAGAGCTTCGACGAGCGTGCACTGGCCGATCTCGTCGAGGCTGACCTGTCTGCGCTGGTGAGCGCTCGAGGGGAGACCTTTACGGTGGACCGGGTTGGGGACAACGTCGTGGCCCGGACCCACCTCGGCCGTTCCGCCCGATTGATCCTGGCTGGGCACCTCGACACGGTTCCCGCCAACGACAATTCGATTCCGCGACTGGACGGCGATGTGCTGTGGGGGCTGGGCTCGGCCGACATGAAGGGCGGCCTGGCCGTCATGTTGGACCTGGCCTGCGCCATCGCTGAACCGGCGGTCGACGTCACCTGGGTGTTCTATGCCCGAGAGGAGGTGGCGACCGCCCATTCGGGGCTGCTCGAGCTGGAGCGCCTTCGACCCGACCTGCTCGGCGGAGACGTCGCCCTCCTGGGGGAGCCGACCGATGGTGCGCTGGAGGCGGGCTGCCAGGGGTCGGTGCGCGTGCAGGTTGCGCTCAGGGGTGTCCGGGCCCACACCGCTCGGGCATGGATGGGGCAGAACGCCATCCATCGAGCGGGCGAGCTTTTGTTGCGGTTGAACGACTGGCGGCCTCGGCGACCGACGATCGATGGCTGCACCTACCATGAGGCCCTCCAGGCGGTGGCCATCGAGGGCGGCGTGGCCGGCAACGTGGTGCCAGATGCGGTCACGCTCACCGTCGTCCACCGCTTCGCCCCGGACCGCGGCCTCGACGAGGCGGAGGCCTGGCTGCGGGGCTGGCTGGCCCCTTCGTTGTCCGACGGTGATGCGATCACGGTGGTTGACCGGTCGCGAGCTGCCCCTCCAGGGCTCGGGCACCCGCTGCTCGCTCGGCTGATCGAGCGTCATCACCTGGAGACCAGAGCCAAGCTCGGATGGACCGACGCCGCCTTCTTTGCTGAGCGCGGTATCCCTGCGGCCAACTTCGGGCCCGGGGACCCGGTCGTTGCCCACACCGCCGACGAACGGCTTGAGCGAGCGAGCATCGATCGGGTCTGGGCGGTGCTCGGGGACCTCTTGGTGAACGGCGTCGTCGACGTTCCGTAGCCATGTCCCTTCCCACCTTTTACCGGTTCTGCGGGGCGACCCTATGATGCGGGGCCCGTAGGGTTGACCGGCAACGGCGACGATCCTCGATCCCCTGGGAGCGCATTTGATGTCAGCCACCCCACCCGCCGCCTTCGGCATCGGCACGGCCACCTTCTCGGTGCAGGGTGACGGCACCAAGGTTCTCGACACCTATTTTCAGGTGGTCAACGTCGCAGCTCACGGCGACGTCGCCGAGGTGTTGGCCCGTCACGCCGGCCACGAAGGTGGCCCCGGTACGGTGACCTTCTCGCCAAACCGGTTGGCCGACGTGGTCATGCAGTTGCAGGCGACCGCCCAGGATGCCGAAGCCAACCGGCGTTGCTTGGCGGCCCTTCGGGAGAGTCGCTTTGCGGAGAATCAGGGGCTCGGCACCCGTTTCGAGGTCGTCGTCACCTTCATCGAGGACCTCGACGCGCCGCCGATCGATGCTCACGACGCCTACCTCCGGCTTCACCTGTTGTCGCATCGAGTGAAGCGGCCGCACAGCATCAACCTGGACGGCATCTTCGGGCTGCTGTCCACCGTGGCATGGACCAGCCACGGGCCAGCCGATCCGGACACTCTGGCCGAGGTCCGCAGCCGTCATCGCACCGAGGGTCGTCAGCTCACCGTGCACTCGGTCGACAAGTTCCCACGGATGGTCGATTACGTGGTGCCGTCGGGGGTTCGCATCGCAGACGCCTCGAGAGTCCGGCTGGGCGCCTATCTGGGTGAGGGCACCACCGTCATGCACGAGGGCTTCGTCAACTTCAATGCCGGCACGCTCGGGTCGGCGATGATCGAGGGCCGCATCAGTGCCGGCGTCGTTCTCGGGGACCAGACCGACCTGGGCGGCGGGGCCTCGGTGATGGGCACCCTCTCCGGCGGTGGCAACGAGGTGATCAGCATCGGCCAGCGCTGTCTGGTGGGTGCCAACGGTGGCTGCGGCATCTCGCTCGGCGACGACTGCGTCATCGAAGCAGGGCTGTATCTCACCGCCGGCACCCCGGTGACGATGGCCGACGGGTCGGTTCGCAAGGCCCGAGACCTGTCCGGGGGCTCGCAGATGCTGTTTCGGCGCAATGGTAAAACCGGGGCCGTGGAGATGGTGCCCAGGGTGCCCGACTGGGGTGGGTTGAACCCCGACCTCCACGCCAACTGAGCCGCCCGGAAGCGGTCAGAGCTTGCGGAGCACGGTAACCACCCGACCGAAGATCACGACCTCCCCGGGCGGATAGCACAGGGGCTCCATCGTCGAGTTGGCGGGCGTGAGGGTGGTGCCCTCCGACGAGTGTGTGGTCAGCGTTTTGACCGTCGCCTCTTCACCCGGGATGCCGGCGACGACAATCTCGCCGCGATCGGCGGTCGACTGCTGACGAGCGACCACATAGTCGCCGCTGAAAATACCGACATCGATCATCGAATCCCCGCGAACGGTCAGCATGAACAACTCACCGTCGCCGGTGAGGTCCTGGGGGAGCGGGAGTAGCTCTTCGATCTGCTCTTGGGCGATGACGCCAGTGCCGGCTGCAACCGAGCCGACCAGGGGCACGTGGCGTACCGGCCGCCGTTCGGCGACGTCGGCCTTGCCGTCGGTGTGCACCTCGATCGCTCGCGGTTTGGTTGAGTCCCGGGTGAGGTAGCCCAGGCGTTGAAGCGTGGCGAGGTGGGAGTGGACTGTGGAGGGCGAGGTCAGGCCAACTGCGGTGCCGATCTCCCGCACCGACGGGGGATACCCACGGGCGTTGACCGAGTCGATCACGCAGTCGAGCACCTCACGCTGGCGTGCGGTCAGCGGATCGGGGCTCTCGCCGGTCGGCTGTGCCTTCGAGAGCCGAGATTTCCGGGTCTGAGGCTTGGGGTGCTGTGACTGGGGGGGCTGTGACTTGGCGGCCATGGTCGCTCCTCGATGGATCTGTTGACCGAGGTGGTCGAACGAGCGTTCCCCAGTGTAACCGGGGTCACCTACGAGTGCAAGAACACCCGTTCGACGAACGCGAGTGCGATCGGTCCTTGACAGTCGAACGTCCGTTCCCCAAACTGAGCGAACACTCGTTCGGAAACTCGCCGGCGAGCTTCACTGTCACACCCGATCAGGACACTTGCGACATGGTTGCGCTACAGACATCAGATTCCAATCCTCGAACCGAGCCGATCGAGCGGGCGACGCGCCTGCGAGTGGTCGACTCAGAGCGATGGTCGGCGGCCCACCCGGCGGTTCGAGCCCGTCGAGGCGAGCTCGCTCCGACGGCCCCGGTGCGCCCGTCGGTGCGCCGCAGCCGATGGGTCTACCTCCGTCGACGGGCGGTGGCTGCGTTGGTGCTGCTGGCGCTGATGTGGGCGGCGATCGCGGTCGTGACGGAGATGGTTGGTGGCGGGTCGGGCTCGGCCGGCGCCGCCGAGGACGTTCGCACCCACGTGGTCGTGCCCGGCGACACCTGGTGGTCGCTGGCCGGCGAACTGGATCGTCCGGGTGACATTCGAGACGCTGTGGACTCGATCATCGAACTCAACGGATCAGAGGATTTGCGAGCGGGACAGCGTGTGGTGCTCCCACTCGGATAGGCGGTGTCGTGCGCCCTGGGCGTCAGGGCGTTACCGTGCCCGCTCGTGCGATGTCCGATTTGTAGCGAACTGGAAGACCGGGTGGTGGACTCCCGATCTGTCGATGATGGTGCCGGTATTCGCCGTCGTCGCCAGTGCGCTGGCTGCGGCGCCCGCTTCACCACCTTCGAGCGGGTCGAGGAAGCCCCGTTGGTGGTCCGCAAGAGTGACGGCACCAAGCAGCCCTTCGACCGAACCAAGATCGAGGCAGGGGTGTTGTCGGCTGCCAAGGGCCGGCCGGTGTCACTGGCCGACGCCACGGCTCTGGCGGTGGCGATCGAAGAGGGCCTGGCCGGGCAGGGCGGCGAGACGTCGACCGCCGAGGTGGGGCGGCTCGTCCTGGAACAACTCGCCGAGCTCGACGAGGTCACGTACCTGCGCTTCGCCAGCGTGTACAAGGCGTTTCAAGGCCTGGGCGACTTCCAGGCCGAGCTGGGTCGGCTGTCGAAGGTGCCGAGCAGTAACGGCGCCGACCCGGGGTAGGCCTTGCCGGCTAGACCGGCCGGAGGTAACGGAGGAACAGGTCGTCTTCGGCCGCCCAGGCCCGGGCCATCGTCCAGCGATCAGGGTCCAGGTCCGGTCGATCCAACAACGCCAGGCCCGCGCCGACCAGGCGCGGGGCGAGCGTCAGGCAGAGTTCATCGAGCGACTGCGATGCCAACAGCGCTCCGAGCAGTCCGGGGCCACCTTCGGTCAGAATCATCGGTGCGCCGGAGCGGGCAAGCGTTTCGGTGGCCTCCTCGGCGGCGCTGCGAACGCCCGCAAGCGGCTCGACGGCAACGCCGATGGCGGTGAGGGCGCGCCGATCGGCTTCAGGCGTGGAGGACCCGGTGAGCACGTGCAAACGTTCCGGCGCGTCGAACAGGCCCGTGTCGTCAGGCAGCTCGAGGCTTCCGGACAGCACTGCCAAGGTGGGCAGCGGGGTCCGTCCGGACTCGCGTCGGGCCTCCTGGAGCCCGGCGGACAACCGAATCGGTCCGTAACGCTCGACGCGGACGGTTTTTGCCCCGACCAGGATGACGTCGGCGAGCGCACGTATCGCCTGGAACATCGCTCGGTCGAGGGGGCCACCCAGTCGCCCGGAGCGACCGTTCAGGGCAGCCCGACCGTCGAGCGTCGACACCATGTTGGCCATGACCCAGGGCGAATTCTCGGCGCTCGGCCGAGGCTCCCGATCGAGCAGTCGAAAGAGTTCGACGGCGGTCGAGTGGGATTCGATAGTTCGCACCTCGGGCATGTGAGCACCCTACCGGCCCGAGATTTTCTTCGGCCGGTGGGCGCCCGTCTGTCCACCGGCCACCAAACGTGCATCCACAGCGCTGTGGATTGGAGCTGCGGGCTTGCTGGTCCGCCTCCTTGCGGCTCTGGCCCTGCGATCTCGCGGATGGTTCGCCACCGTCTCGTCTTCGACACCGGCGGTTGCCAGGAACCCTTGTCCACAGCGTGTTTGGAGCGTTGTGGACAAGGCGCACGGTGCCGATGGGTCGACGACGAGATCTGGGCTCGACAGACCCGGTGGGGCGGTCTCTATGGTGGTCGAAACGAACGTTGCATGGGCGGTCGGACGGTGGTGGCTGGCAAGTCGACTGTGGTCGACGACACCTGGGACGAGGAAGGATCGGCACCGGCACCGACGATGAGTCGGGTGCCGGAATGATTTTTCGGGAGCCCCCCCTTCCGCCCATGCAACGGCTCGCTCACCACGGGCCGAGCCCGTCGATCGACCACCCCCCCCAATCCCGTCCACAAGGTCGAGGAGTAGCCATGACACTGGCCCCAGTTGCGCCCTCCGTCGGAATCCGCAGGCACCACACGGCGCCCGGCGACGATGGATACCAGGACATCTCCTGGTCTCGCCGGACCGCACGCATCACCGACTACCGCACTGGCGAGGCGGCCTTCGAGCAGGCCGACGTCGAGTTTCCCGAGTCGTGGTCGCAGAACGCCACCAACATCGTCGCTCAGAAGTACTTCCGGGGCACGCAGGGCAGCCCCGAGCGGGAGACCTCGCTTCGTCAGGTGATCGACCGCGTCGTGTCGACCATCGCCTCCTGGGGTCTCGCTGACGGCTACTTCGCCGACGAGGCCGAGCGGGCCACGTTTGCCGCCGAGCTCACCTGGCTGCTCGTGCACCAGCGGGTGGCGTTCAACTCGCCGGTGTGGTTCAACATCGGCGTGGCCGGCGCTCCAAAGCAGGCATCGGCCTGCTTCATCCTGTCGGTGGACGACACGATGGACTCGATCCTCAACTGGTATCGGGAGGAGGGGGTCATCTTTAAGGGTGGTTCGGGAGCCGGCGTCAACCTCTCGGGAATCCGTTCGTCCTACGAGCGGCTTTCCAGTGGCGGCACGCCGTCGGGTCCCGTGTCGTTCATGCGGGGCGCCGATGCCTCGGCGGGCACGATCAAGTCTGGTGGGACCACCCGACGGGCGGCCAAGATGGTTGTTCTCGACGTCGATCATCCCGACGTCGAGGACTTCATCTGGTGCAAGGCCACCGAGGAACGCAAGGCACGCGTGCTGGCCGAGGCCGGCTTTGACATGGATCTCGATGGGGCCGACTCCCACTCGGTCCAGTACCAGAACGCCAACAACTCGGTCCGTCTCTCCGACGAGTTCATGGAGGCGGTCGAGGGCAATGCGGACTACGAGCTGCGGGCGGTGGCCACCGGCGAGACCCTGCGCACCGTGCCGGCTCGCCGCCTCTTGCGCCAGATTGCCGAGGCGGCCTGGGAATGTGCCGACCCGGGTGTGCAGTTCAGCTCGACGATCAACCGGTGGCACACCTCGGCCGCTACCGGCCCGATCAACGCCTCCAACCCGTGCAGCGAGTACCTGCACCTCGACAACTCGGCCTGCAACCTGGCCAGCCTCAATCTGTTGTCGTTCCTCGACGATGACGACGGCTTCGACCTGGACGAGTTCGCTCACGCCGTCAACATCACGTTGCTGGCCCAGGAGATCCTGGTCGGCAACGCCGACTACCCGACCGAGGCAATCGGCGAGACCACCCGTCGCTTTCGCCAACTCGGCCTGGGCTACGCCAACCTCGGCGCGCTGCTGATGGCGCTCGGGCTTCCCTACGACTCCGATGCCGGGCGTGCGTGGGCGGGCTCGATTACCGCCTTGATGACCGGTGCCGCCTATCGCACGTCGGCCCGGGTGGCCGAGCGCATGGGCCCGTACGCCGGCTTTGAGGACAACCGAGCCGACCAGCTTCGGGTGTTGCACCAACACCGTGATGCCCTCGCCGGGCTCTCGACGTTGGCGTCGTCCCAGGCGATCAACGCCGCCGCAGCGGAGGCGTGGGACGAGGCGATCGAGACCGGTGAGCGGGTGGGGGTGCGCAACGCCCAGGTGTCGGTGCTCGCGCCGACCGGCACGATCAGCTTCATGATGGATTGCGACACGACCGGAATCGAGCCGGACCTCGGGCTGGTGAAGACCAAGAAGCTGGTCGGAGGCGGCACGATGGCCATCGTCAACCAGACGGTGCCGCGGGCGCTCAGGCGCCTGGGTTACGCCCAGGACGAGATCGAGGCGATCGTGGCCTACATCGCCGAAGAGCGCACAGCGGTGGGCGCACCGGGCCTGAAGGCCTCCGATATCGATGTCTTCGCCTGTGCCATGGGGCTACCGACGATTGGTGCGATGGGGCACCTGCGGATGATGTCGGCGGTTCAGCCGTTTCTGTCCGGCGGTATCTCCAAGACGGTCAACCTGGCCGAGGAGACCACGGTCGACGAGCTCGAATCCCTCCTGATCGAGTCGTGGAAGCTCGGCATCAAGGCGGTGGCGGTGTACCGCGACAACTGCAAGGTGGGCCAACCGCTGTCCGCCGGCAAGGACCCGGTAGCGGCGGCCCCAGCGGAGCCGGTTGTCTTCCGGGGCACGAAGGAGAAGCTGCCCCGCTCTCGCCGGTCGCGCACCTTCGAGTTTCGGGTGGCGGATTGCAAGGGGTACGCGACCGTGGGGGAGTACGAGGACGGGCGCCCCGGTGAACTGTTCGTGCGGGTCTCCAAGCAGGGTTCGACGTTGGCCGGGATCATGGACGCCTTTGCCATCTCGGTGTCCCATGGCCTGCAGTACGGCGTTCCGCTGTCCTCCTACGTTCGCGGCCTGACCGGCATGCGCTTCGAGCCCGCCGGCATGACCGACGATCCCGAGATTCGCATCGCCAACAGCCTGATGGACTACCTGTTCCGCCGGTTGGCCCTCGATTATCTCGATCCGGACGAGCGGGCCGGGCTGGGTATCTTCTCGGTCGCCGAGCGGCTTCAGCCCACGCTGCCCGGCGTCGAGGAGCTGTCGGTGGAGACGGTCACCGGCCAGGACCTCGACCCGATGGCCACGCCGACCTCGGCGTCCTCCGCCCAGGACTCGCACGCGCCGCTGTGCATGCAGTGCGGGGTGCGAATGGTGCGCTCCGGGTCGTGCCACGCCTGTCCGGAATGCGGCGGCACCTCCGGTTGCAGCTGAGGCCGACTGGGCGAACGCCTCAGAATCGTGCGAGACTGACACGTTCATTTTCGGGGCCGAGCGCAGTGTCGGCCCACCCCGTTTTCGACAGAGGTGTCTGTGGCGTTTGACGTTGGTGACCGAGTGGTCTATCCCCATCATGGTGCGGCGATCATCGTCCGCAAGGAGACGCGCGACTTCAACGGAGAGGACACCGAATACCTGGTCCTCGAGGTCAAGCGGGAAGAGACCCGGGTGACCATCTCGGTTCCGTCGGAGAAGGTGGACGACGTTGGCATGCGCCCGCCGATCAGCCGGGACGAGGTCGAGGACCTGTTCGACCTGCTGGCCAAGCGGGACATCCGCGAGCCGGCCAACTGGAGCCGTCGCTTCAAGAACCATCAGGAGAAGCTGAAGTCCGGCGACGTGTATCAGGTGGCCGAGGTCGTCCGGAACCTGTCCCTGCGCGACCAGGCCAAGGGCCTCTCGGCCGGTGAGAAGTCGATGTTCCTCAAGGCGCGCAGCGTGTTGGTGTCCGAGTTGAGCTTTGCGCTCGACCTGACCGAAGAGGATGCGCTCGACAAGGTGCTCGACACCTTGACCGCAGAGCCCAGCGAAGCCTGAGGCGACTCGAGCGATGAGCTTGGGATCCCTCGCCTTCATCCCGGCGCCTCCATTCGACACGATCGGCCCCTTTCGGCTGTACGGCCTGATGATCGCCCTCGGCGTCCTGGCGTCGGTGGCGCTGGCCAGAAGGCGTTGGGCTGCGCGGGGCAACGACCCCGAGCAGATTTCGAGCATTGCGTTGTGGGCGGTTCCCGCCGGCCTGATCGGGGCGCGGATCTACCACGTGATCACCGACTACGACCGCCTGTACTGCGGTACCCCCAACTGCGAGCGAAGCCTGTTCCCCGGGGCGTTCGAGATCTGGAACGGCGGGCTCGGCATCCCCGGTGGCATCATCGTCGGCGTCGCCGTCGGGGTCTACGTCGGATATCGCATGGGCATCGACTGGCGCGATTGCATCGATGCCGCCATTCCCGGGCTGCCGTTGGCTCAGGCGATCGGTCGGCTGGGTAACTACTTCAACCAGGAGCTGTTCGGACGCCCGACCACCGTGCCATGGGCGCTCAAGGTCGATCCCAAGGGCGGCTTCCTCGACGGTTACGTGCCCGGCTTCGAGACCTATCACCCCACGTTCGCGTACGAGCTGATCTGGAACCTGGGCGTCGTCGGGGTGCTGTTATGGATCGACTCCAAGCGCCGGTTGGGTAAGGGCAAGATCCTCGGGTTGTACGTGGCGCTGTACTTCCTGGGCCGTCTCTGGATCGAGGCGATGCGCTCGGACACGGCCACCAAGGTCTTCGGCCTGCGGGTCAACATCTGGACCTCGATCATCGGCATCGCCATCGGCACCGTCATCGTGTTGTGGAAGGGGCCGTTGCGCTCGAAGGCCGCGACCGCCGAGGCGCTGGCGGTCGAGCCCTTCGTGTTCGACGCCGTCGCACAGACGGTGCCTGTGGGCGACGAGCCGGTCGACACGACGAGCGACGACCCCGAAGGTGATGGTGACCCGACCGTCGGTCCGGAAGGCGAGAACGGCCCCGAAGAGGCGGACGGGGCGACCCTGCAGGAGCCCTGAGGCTCGCCCTCAGCGTTCCAGCTCGGCGCCGAGGGCGGCGTCGTTGATCCTCGGCCAGGCGTCGATCGCCCATTGCCCGAAGTCCCGGTCGCCCAGAAACACCGCCGTGCGCCTCGCCTCGGGATCGACCCACAGAAACGTGCCGGTCTGGCCGAAGTGTCCGAAGGTGGCCGCCGAGTTGTCGAGCCCGGTCCAGTGCGGCGACTTGTTGCCCCGCACCTCGACGCCCAGCCCCCACGGGTTGGGTGTCTGGCGGCCGTAGCCGGGCAGGACGCCGTCGAGCCCGGCAAAGGCCACGCTCGTCACCCGGTCGATCGTCGTCGGGTCGAACACGGTGGGTGCAAGCAGCTCCTGGCCGAAGCGGATCAGGTCGGCCACCGTCGACGTGGCACCCCAAGCGGGGCTGGCATCCAGGTGGGTGGAGGCCATGTCGAGCGGCGCGCAGACGCCCTCGTGCAGATAGGTGGCCATGCTGAGACCACTCGCCGCCGCCAGGTGTTCGGCGGCCACCTCGAAGCCGGTGTTGGAGTAGATCCGTCGGGTGCCCGGTGCGGCGATTGCATCGCGGCCTTCGAAGGGCAGCCCCGAGGCGTGGGCGAGCAGGTGCCCAAGGGTCGAGCCCTCGGGCCCGGCCGGATCGTCGAGCGAGACGGTGCCCTCCTCGATCGCCAACCAGGTCGCCGCTGCGGCCAGCGGCTTGGTGACCGACGCCAACCGGTAGCTCCTCGACGGATCGCCGACGATCGTCGCCGGCCCGCTCGGGCCGGCGACGGCGAACGTCCAGTGGCCTGGCCGACCGCCGAGCGCCTGGTCAACGATGGATTCGAGGTGGTCAACCATGTTTCGAGCGTAGGCGCACCACCTCGGTTCGAGCCGCGGTACCCCGAGCGATCGTGGTTTGGCCGTCCGCTGGCAGTAACGTGAGCGCCCAACATGACAAAAACTTTCGCTGATCTCGGCGTCGACCCTGCTTTGGTCGACAACCTCTCCGAGCGGGGCATCACCTCGCCCTTTCCCATCCAAACCCTGACCATCCCCGACGCGTTGGCCGGCCGAGACGTTCTTGGCAAGGCCAAGACCGGTTCGGGCAAGACCCTGGCGTTCGGCCTGCCGCTTCTGCAGCAGCTGGAGACCGCCCGTCCCAAGCGTCCGACTGCGATCTGCCTGGTCCCGACGCGTGAGCTGGCGACCCAGGTGCGCGACGAGCTCGCCCCGTTGGGCGAGGGCACCGACGTACGGGTGCTCGCCATCTACGGCGGTGCCCCGATCGAGAAGCAGATCGCGGCGCTCAACCGAGGCGTCGAACTGGTCGTTGCCACGCCCGGTCGCGCCATCGACCTGATCGAGCGCGATGCGCTCGACCTGTCCGAGGTAACCCACATCGTCATCGACGAGGCCGACCGCATGGCCGACATGGGCTTCCTGCCTCAGGTGGAGTGGATCCTTCGCAACGTCGAGGGCAAGTGCCAGACCCTGCTGTTCTCGGCGACGCTCGATGGCGTGGTCAACACGCTGGTCAGCCGCTACCAGGAGGACCCGAGCTTCCACGAGGTGGCCTCCAAGGGTGAGACCGTGGAGGAGATGCACCACACGTTCCTCAAGGTGCACGATCGCGACAAGGCCAAGGTGGCGGCGTCGATCATCGAGAACACCGGTCGCACGCTGGTGTTCTGCGCCACCAAGCACGGGACCGACCGGGTTGCCCAGGAACTGAACGACTTGGGTATCGAGGCCGAGGCGATGCACGGCGGCGTGCCCCAGAAGCATCGTGAGAAGGCGCTGTCGAACTTCATGAAGGGCCGCCTCGGCGCCTTGGTGGCCACCGACGTGGCCGCCCGTGGCATCCACGTCGACGATGTCCAGGTCGTGATCCACTTCGATCCGCCCGCCGACCACAAGACCTACCTGCACCGCTCGGGCCGGACCGCACGGGCCGGCGCGTCGGGCCGGGTGGTCAGCCTGGTGCTGTGGAAGGACGAGCTCGAGGTGCGGCGCATCCAGCGCCGGCTTGGCCTGGAGCTGCCGATGGTCGAGGTGTTCTCCAACGACTCCAGGCTGGAAAACCTGGCCGTGTTCGACGAGCTGGAGTCGGAAAGCGTCTGAACGCGTTGTCCGACCCGGCCGGGCGCTGGCTGGCACGGACCGCCTCGGACTTTCGGGCCGACGGGGTCGCCCCCTTGGCTGCCGTGGCCACCCTGGCGCTTCACGGCCGGGCGCCATCGGACCTGCCCGGGTGGTGCGACGTCGTCGATCACCTGTCGGGAGGTTCGGCCAGTGCCCTCGATCCTCCGGCCGGGGTGCCGATCTGTGACCTGCTGGGTCCGCTCTATGAGCTGATGCTGGCCGACGCCGCCCGTCGGGCGGCCGGCGTGCACTTCACCCGTCCGGCACTGGCCTCGGGCCTGGTGGCGCTGGCGGTGGGGGCTCGTCCGGCCGGTGGACGCGCCGAGGGCGCCGCGCTTGTCGAGGGCGAGGTCGCCCTCGATCCGGCCTGTGGCGCCGGTGCGTTCCTGGTGGCGGTCGGCCGTCTTCTGGTTGCGAACCCGACCAAGCCGTCGGACCCCGCTGCTCACCCGCCGACGGCCAACGAGGCGCTCAGCCGTCTGGTCGGAGCCGACCTCGACGCGGACGCGTTGGTCGTCGCTCGGGCCGCGCTGGCCAGGTGGGCGCTGGACGAGGGTGGTCACCGCGTCGGCGTCGCCCTGAACGAGCCTGCGCTGACGTGCTGCGACTCCCTCACCCAACCCGAGGAGCTGGTGGCGTCGGTCGGCGACCATGCCGTCGGGCTGATCGTCGGCAACCCGCCGTTCCTCGCCCAGCTTCGGGCGGGCACCCGCCACGATGCCGAGCGCCGCGCATCGTTGGCCTCCCGTTTCGGGGCAGCGGTCGGGGCCTACACCGACACCGCGGCGTTGTTTCTGCTGGCGGCGACCGAGTTGATCTCGGTTGGGGGAGCGGTGTGCCTCGTCCAACCCCGCTCGGTGTTGGCGGCCCGCGATGCGCGCGCCGTTCGGGCCGAGTTGGTCCGCCGAACCGAGGTGTGCGCCGCCTGGGTGGGCGACGGTGGGTTTGGGGCATCGGTCGAGGTGTGGGCACCCGTGCTCATCCGCAGGGGCGCTCGGGTCACGGAGGTGCGGGTGGTCGGCGGGGCGGAGGCCGAGCACGAGGTCGGGCGGGTGCCGGCCGACGTGCTGCGCCAGGACAGCTGGGGCGCGTTGGTCGCCACCGCCGAGGGGTTGCCGGCGCTGCGGTCGCCGACCGGTCGGTCCGCCGGCCGCCTGGGCGAGGTCGCCCGGTTCAGCGCCGGGTTTCGCGACGAGTACTACGCCATGCTCGAGCTGGCAAAGGAGGCCCCGGGCTTCGACGGCGCGGCACCGGACGAGCAGATGGCGGAACGTGCCCTCCCGGCGGGGTATGCCGCGCTGGTTTCGTCCGGGCTGATCGACCCCGGTGTGTGTCGATGGGGGCGCAAGCCGATGCGGTTCGGGAAGCGTCCATGGCGGGCGCCGGTCGTAGCGCTGGCTGCGCTGGACGACCCGGATCACCCGGGGGCGACCTGGGCCCGACGCCAGCTCGTGCCCAAGGTGCTCGTCGCCAGCCAGACCCGGGTGATCGAGGCCGCCCCCGACGGTCAGGGCCGGGCCATCGGGCTCACCCCGGTGATCAGCGGGGTGCCCGACGGCATTGACCTGGCCCACCTGTTGGCCGTGCTGTGCTCCCCGGTCAGCACGCTGGCCGTCGTCAGCGCGATGGCGGGCAGTGGCCTGGGTCGGGCGGGCGTGCGGGTGTCGACCTCCGTGCTCGCCGACCTGAAGCTGCCGGTTCACCGGGAGCCGTGGGACGAGGCGGCGGCGCTGCTCGCAGGCCGGTGCTCACTGGGTTCAGGCGTCGATCCCGCAACGATGCAGGCGGTGCGCGAGCTCATGTTGAGAGCGTCGGGAATCGGCAATGGCAACGAGGTACGTGCATGGTTCGAAACTCTGGCGGGACCGCCACCGGCGAACTAGGTTCCCCGAATACGCTTCGGTGGGATCGACCACCGTTCGTTCGAAGAATCTGGAGGGCATCGGTGCGGCGTTCATCACACAGGACCGGATCCGTTCGACTGGTTGTGACGAGCCTGCTCGTGGTGGCGCTGGGTGCGTGTGGCAGCGGTTCCGAGACCGCATCAGGCGACGCAGGAGAACGGTGCACATCGGGTCTTGTGGCCACAGCTACGGGGGTGCAAGGCGGAGCGTCGACCCGCGCGCAGGTTGACGTCGAGGTTCCCGACTGCTGGCCCGATGGGCGCAGCTTCACCATGGGAGCGGGATGGGAGGTCGTCGGGGTGGACACCTCCGAGGTGTTGTGTTCGGCCAAGTTCAGCTTCGACGAGGTGCCGAATGCAGGTTCGTCACACCGCTTGGACTTCGAGTTCACAAACTGCGCCGTGACGGCCGGGCGCGAGGTGTCCCTTCGAACGGACGCCCCCGACTTCTCCCTGGCGAAGACCACGCTGGTTGCAGGCGGGGAGGCGGGCACGGTCGCGACCACCAAACCGACCGCGGCCCCCAAGCCCCTGCCGCAGCGGACGGCCGTTCCGGTAGCACCGAGGTTCAACCTGGTCGAAGTTCGCACCGGCGAGCACGACGACTACAGCCGTCTGGTGTTCGAGTTCACGTCGGGTCCGCGACCCGACGTGAACGTGGGGGTGTCTGGCTCGGAACTGACCGTGCAGTTCACCGAGAACCAGATCGGAGGTGCGATGGATCAAGAAATCCTGGACACTTCCCGAATCGGTACCCCGGTGGTGGGGGAGGCGGGCACCCGGTGGACGGTGCCGGTTCCCGCCGGCGTTGTCATGACACACGAGTGGCTGGATGGGCCGAACCGGTTGGTGGTCGACCTCTCCGGTCCGACCTTCGCCTCGGCAACCGCTCCGCCTGACGAGTCCGGCGCACGGGCGACATACAACCTGGTTGAAGTTCGGACCGGCGATGAGGGCAGCAGGAATCGGGTGGTTTTCGAGTTCGACGGATCGGTGCCGCCATGGGACGTGATCGACGACTCGGGCCGCGTGATCGTCTCCTTTGACGGCGACGTCCGCGGGCCCGCATCCACCGACTTCAAGTCGACGGTCGTGGGGTCGGTCAACCGCGAGGGAGCCAACTCCTGGCTCATCGAAGGCGTTACAGCCGTCGAGGACACATCGGAACTCACTGGACCGGCGCGAGTCGTCATCGACTTCTGACCCGCCCGGGCGCAGCCATCGGCGGAGGCCCTCGGGGTCGGGACCGGTCAGCTGAGCAGCGTGTGGGCGTCCTGAAACAGTTGGACGATCAACAGGATGAACACGCCACCGCCGATCACCGAGTAGCGCCAACGCCAGGGGTGATCGCCGGCGAAGAACCTGCGTACCGAGAAGAAGATCGCCGTCATCGACACCAGCGACAACACGATGCCCAGCACCGGGCCGAAGACGCCGGAGAGGCCGACGAGTGGCCCGAGCAGGGGCAGCGCCACGTAGGTCACGAGGCAGCGGGTCGCCGAGATCCACATCGACTTGGCGAAGGCGTTGTTGGCGCCGAGGAGGCTCTCCCGGGGAGCGTCGGCGGGCAGACGGAGCACCCGGCGCGCCCGAAGATCCCAGGCGGAGCGCTCGGGGGTGCCGGCGGCGATCGCGGCCGCATCGACCGGGCAAAGGGCGACGGCCTCGTCGGAGGCTGCGTGCATGGGGCAGCCGGAGCCAGCGGCGGTCGTCACGGGGGGAGACTCGCTCGACGCGTGCTCCGGGGCTGACTCGACGAGATCCATCGGGGCAAGGGTACGCCTTTTGCCACGGCTAAACCCAGCGCTTCCCCAACATGCGGCCGGATGGCCCCTGGACTACCCTTCGGCTCGTCAACAGCATTTCGAGCGACCCGTTGGTGTCGGGTCCGGCAACCTGGGACGGACACCCAAGGTGCCATCCCGCCTAGCGGTGGGGATGCGGTCCACCGGGACAACCAACGTGTCCGTCGCCTTGTGTGTTGCCCCGACGCCGCGGTTCACCTACCCCCGAGCGTCCATGACCACTGCCCCCACCGAGCGAACACCCGATCAGCCATCGGGCGCGCCAGCGTCACAGGATCCGTTGCCGGTCAGCGGTGCCTGGGTGCCCGGTGACCCGCCGGGGCGCCGCCGGTTCGCCCCGGTCGGGCGGGGGCGCACCCTGAAGCTCGAAGCGGGCGGCCAGCTCTCCGAGGTCACCGTCGCCTACGAAACGTGGGGAAGGCTCAACGAGGCCGCCGACAACGCCGTGCTCGTGCCCCATGCGCTGACCGGTGACAGCCATGCGGCCGGTCGCGCGGGGCCGGCGCACCCGACGCCGGGTTGGTGGGACGCCATGATCGGCCCCGGGCGTCCGATCGACACCGACCGCTACTTCGTGGTCTGCCCCAACGTGCTCGGCGGTAGCCAGGGCAGCACCGGGCCTGCCCACCCCGAACCGGGCACGGGTCGGCCCTACGGGTCCCGCTTTCCGTGGGTGACGATTCGTGACATGGTCCGCACCCAGGCCGACCTCGCCGACCATTTGGGCATCGAGGTGTGGCATGCGGTGGTCGGCGGCTCGATGGGGGGCATGCAGGGGCTGGAGTGGGCCGTGATGTACCCCCACCGTCTGGGACGGCTCGTCGCCATGGCGACGACGACGGCGGCCTCGGCGCAACAGATCGGCTGGTCGCTCGTCGGCAGGCGGGCGATCGCCAACGACCCGAACTTTGCCGGCGGCGACTACTACGGCCGGGCCCCGGGTTGTGGCCCCCACGCCGGACTGGCCGTGGCGCGATCGGTGGCCCAGATCACCTACCGCAGCGAGTCGGCCTACGCCGAACGGTTTGGACGGGCTCGTGTGGCGGCGCGCGGCGACCTCGACGCCGCGGTCCGCTACGACGTCGAGAGCTACCTCGACTACCACGGGGACAAGCTGTCTCGACGCTTCGACGCCAACAGCTACCTGCGTATGAACCGGGCGATGGACCTCCACGACCTTGGCCGCGGACGGGGCGGGATCGAAGCGGCGCTGCGCCGGATCACCGTACCGGTCCAGGTGATTTCGATCGACTCGGACGCGCTCTACCCTCCGTATCAGCAGCTCGACCTGTACCGGGGCCTGCGGGCGGCCGGCGGCACCGCCGGCTTCCGGTCGATCCACAGCAGCGAGGGCCACGACGGGTTTCTTCTGGCGATCGATCAGATCGGCCCGATCGTGTCGAGCTTTCTCGCCGGCGACGAACCGGCCGGTGAGCCGAACGACGACCACCCCGCCCAACCCGACCGCACCGACGAAAGAGGCCGACCGTGACCGACCATCTCGAGACGACGGCCATCCGCGCCGGCCGCTCCGCCGACGGCCGGGCGCTGGCCCCGGTGATGCACGCATCCACCACCTTCGCCCTCGAAAGCGTCGACGAGGGCCGACGCCTGGCGAGCGCACCCGGGTCGACCAACTTCTACAGCCGCTACGGCAACCCGAGCGTGGCCGCCTTCGAGGAGGCGATCGCCGAGTTGGAAGGAGCCGAGGCGGCGCGGGCGTTCGCCTCGGGCATGGGGGCGATGTCGGCGGTCGTGCTGGGCCTGTGCTCCACCGGCGATCACATCGTCACCCAAAACCGCCTGTACGCCGGCACCCAGATGCTGTTCTCGGCGGTGTGTCCCCGCTTCGGGATCGAGGTCACCGCGGTCGACGGCACCGACCCGGACGCATGGGAGGCCGCCATCCGGCCGGGCAAGACCGTGCTGTGCGTGGCGGAGACCCCGGCCAACCCCCGCCTCGACCTGGTCGACCTGCGACGTCTGGGGGCGATCGCCGGACCGATGACCGTCGTCGACTCCACCTTCGCCACGCCCCTGGCCCAGCGCCCGCTGAGCTACGGGGTCGATCTGGTGCTGCACTCGGCCACCAAGGCGCTCGCCGGTCACAACGACGCCTCGTTGGGCGTGGTGGCCGGGTCGAAGGAGCTGCTTGACTGGGTGTGGGGCTTCGCCGTGCTGCAGGGCGCCAACGCGTCGCCCTTCGATGCGGTCAACGGCCTGCGCGGCCTGCGCACGCTGGGCGTTCGGGTGGCCCGCCAGACCGAGACCGCCACCCGGCTGGCCACCGAGTTGTCGAATCACCCCAAGGTGGCCGAGGTTGTGTATCCGGGGCTGCCCGGCTTCGCACAGGCCGAACTGGCGGCCGCCCAGATGGACCTGGCCGGCGGTCTGTTGACCATCGACTTGAGCGGCGGACTCGAGGCCGGGAGGGCGTTTGTCGAGTCGACCAGGATCGCTCAGCTGGCGCCGTCGCTCGGTGGCCCGGAAACGCTGGTGACCCATCCGGCGTCGACGACCCACGTCAGCCTGTTTCCCGACGAGCTGGAAGCGGCGGGCATCCGCCCGGGCACGGTGCGCATCTCGGTGGGCCTCGAGCATCCCGACGACGTGGTCAGCGATCTGCTGAGCGCGCTCGACGCGTGCCCGAGCTGATCGAGGCGGCCGCCTACGCCAGGACGGCCGGGCGGGCGGTGGGGGCGACCATCGTGGAGGTGATGCTGGCCGATCCCTCCTGGGTGCGGGGCGGGCTGAGCGGCGACGACCTGGCCTCGGCGCTGGTCGGTACCGAGGTCGTCGAGGTGGGGCGGTTGGGCAAAGTGGTGCTGCTCGGTACCGATGGGCCGACGTTGGCGCTGCGCTTTGGCATGACCGGGCGGCTGCTGTGGGACGACGACGCCCCGATCGACGAGCTGGTGTACGGCCCCAAACGCAGCGAGGAGGCGTGGGTGCGGTTCGCGCTGTCGCTTCAACACCCCGGCGAGGAGGTGGCGCACCGCCTGGCGGTCGAGGATGCTCGGCGCCTGGGCTCGGTCGAGCTCGATGCCGACCTGTCCGACCTGGGTCCCGACGCGGTCGGCATCCACGCCGAGCAACTCGCCGACGCCTTTGGGACGACCACGACGCCGTTGAAGGCGGCGCTGCTCGATCAGCGACGCTTGGCCGGCTTGGGCAACCTGCTCGTCGACGAGGTGCTGTGGCGGGCCGGGATGCACCCCGAGACGCCGGCCGGAACGCTGAAGGACGACGAGCTCGTACTGCTGGCCGACACGATCGCGTTGGTGGTCGCCGAGCTCTCGAAGCGTGGTGGATCCCACACCGGTGACCTTCAGCCCCAGCGGGCCCCCGACGGCGTTTGCCCTCGTGACGGTGCCCCGCTGGTGCGAGGGCGCGTCGGTGGGCGCACCACCTGGTGGTGTTCGCTGCATCAGAGACGCCCACGGTGGGGAGCGTCACCGGTTTGAGCGGCGGTTCGTGCTTGACTGGAGGGCGGCCGAGGGCCACGAGGAGCCCATTCAAGGAGTGCTGCGTGCAGCTGGAGTTGACCACCAACCAACCGGGACGCCGACGGGTGGCCCGGGCCGCCCTCATCGTGGCGGCGTGGAGCGCCATGCTGGGCCTGGGTGCCGTCGGCATCGCCGGGGCTCAGGACCCGGATCCCGCTGCGACCCAACCGGCGACCACTGCGGCCGACGCCCAGGCACCCGCGGATCAGACCGTGCCGCCGGATGCGATCGCCGACGACGGCAACAGTGCCCCGACGCCCGACGACGCGGCCCAGGGCGACGAGAAGCTGCTCAACCTGATCATCATCGGACTGCTCGTGCTGGCGGCGGTGATCGCCGTGGCCACCCTGCTGTTCTGGAAGTCGACCGCACCCGAGGACGATGAGGGCAGCGACGCCGACGCCGACGCTGATGGCGACGATGCCGACTTCGACGATGCCGAGCCCGACGACGAGCCGGCTCGGCCCGACGTCCCGGCCTCGGGTCCGGCACCGATGGCCGCTGTGCGCCCATCCGACGCCCAGCTGCCCGATGACCAGGCTGCGCCGCCTGCGCAGCCGGCGCCTGGCCGCCGGGTGATGGCCAGCTTCCCGTCGTCACCGCTCGGCGAACCCGGGCATCCGGCTTCAGGGTCGTCCCCGGTCCCGCCCAAGGACCCGCCGCCGGCGCCGGTCGATGCCGCCGATCCCCTGGGTGAGCACATCAGCACCCTCGGTTCGGGAGCGTCGCCCGGGCGACCAGAGGTTCCGCCGCCCGATGCGGTGCCTCCTACGCCCCAAGGTCGCGGCGCCTATCAGGTGCCAGCCCCCGAGGACCTGCCGCCACAACCGGACAGGCCCTTCGCAGATGCGGAGAACCGCCCACACGTCGAACGGGCCGTCGAGCGGGAGCCGACCAAGGCCCGTCGGGTTCCGCAGCCGCCTCAGCCCGTCGAGGACTCGGCGATCGTCACGACGTCCGCCCCGAAGCGGCCGCCGGCGAGCGGCGACGGACCCGGCGAGGATGAACCGCAAGTGGTGGTGCGGCGCCGTCGTCGCGACCGCCCGGCCGGCCCTTGGGGTGAGGGCGTCGGCGGTGGCCACCGGCCCGACGTTCCCCCCCTTCCACCACCCGATCCCGAAGACCGGGGATACCAGCGTGGGGTGCGGGTCGTGCGACCCGAGGAGCCCGATGGTGACGAGTCCTGACGGCGGCGAGCGATAGGAATCCGTCGAGGGTCGTGTAGTACAGTCTCAGGCCGTGCGGACGTAGCTCAGCTGGTAGAGCGCAACCTTGCCAAGGTTGAGGTCGCGAGTTCGAACCTCGTCGTCCGCTCCATGAGGTACCCCCCGGTTCTGCCGGGGGGTACCGGCGTTTTTGGGGGATATCGTTCATCGAACGAGGGGGGGGGCACACGATGAGATCGCACTGGGCGTGGGGGAGGGCGGCCGATGAGCCGACCATTGCCGATCAGGATGGCCTGGCCGCCATGTTGCATCGCCGGTTGGGCTGGGACGACCTGACGCCGTCGGCGGCGGTGCCGGTGCGCGACCTGGCCCTGCCGAGGCCGAGGGTGGCCGTGCCTGGCTCGTTGGCGGGGATGGCCTCGACCGACGTCCGAGACCGTGCCCAGCACGCCTACGGGCGGTCGTACCGCGACGTCGCCCGTGCCCACGCCGGTCGCTTCGACCATCCGCCCGATGCGGTGCTGCGCCCATCGAGCCGGACCGAGGTGGCGTCGATACTGGGGTGGGCGGGCGACGTCGACGTGGCGGTGATCCCCTACGGCGGCGGGTCGTCGGTCTGCGGTGGCGTGGAGCCCGACGTGGGAGGCCCGGCGGTCTCGGTGGACCTGGAGGCCCTATCGGGCCTCCTGGAGCTGAACACGACCGACCGGGCGGCCCACTTCGCCGCCGGCACCTACGGCCCCGCCGTCAACGAGGCGCTGCGCCCTCACGGTCTGACGTTGCGGCACTTCCCCCAGAGCCTCGAGTTTTCAACGGTCGGTGGATGGGTGGCCACCCGGGCCGGCGGCCACTTCGCCACCGGACCCACCCACATCGATGATTTCGTCGAATCGATCACGATGGAGACGCCCGCTGGGCCATGGGAGAGCCGTCGCCTACCCGGCAGCGGGGCCGGGCCGTCGCCCGACCGGCTGGTGCTCGGATCGGAGGGCTCGCTGGGCATCATCTGCGACGCCTGGCTGCGGGTGCAGCCCCGCCCGGCGTACCGGGCGTCGGCCTCGGTGGGTTTCGCCGCCATGACCGACGCCGTCGACGCGCTGCGGGCGCTGGCCCAAAGCGGGCTCTGGCCCAGCAACTGCCGCCTGCTCGATCCGGTGGAGGCGCTGCTGGCCAGCACCGACGTTCCTGGCGGCACCGGCGCCGTCCTGATCGTTGGGTTCGAGGGCGCCGATCATCCGCTGGACCAACCGCTGCACCGTGCGCTGGCGCTGTGCCGGGACTTTTCCGGGGTCGTGGACGACGAGGGGGTCTCGATCCGCCACGACCCCGCCGTTCCCGACGCCGAGGGGGCGTCCTCCGGGCGGGCCGGTGCCGAGGAGGCCTGGCGCTCGTCGTTCCTGCGTGCGCCCTACCGGCGCGATGCGTTGATCGCCCTGGGCGCGGTGATCGAGACCTTCGAGACCGCCTGCCTGTGGAGCCGCTTCGCCGAGACCGATGCGGCGCTGCGCGCCGGGCTTCAGGCCGCCATGGCCGAGGCGGGGCTCGATGGCATCGTGTCGATGCGGATCACCCACGCCTACCCGGACGGTTTGGCGCCCTACTACACGGTGCTCGCCCGACCGATCGGCGACCGGCCGACGAGCGCGTCCGAGCGGGTGGACCGCTGGGACATGGTCAAAGCGGCCTCGATGGAGGTGATCGATGCGCAGCGGGCGACCGCTACGCACCATCACGCCGTCGGCCGCGATCACCGTCCCGCCTACGACCGGCAACGGCCGCAACTGTTCGCGGCGGCGTTGGCTGCGGTCAAGGGACGCCTCGACCCAAACGGGGTCATGAATCCCGGAGTGTTGATTGGTCCGGCGTAGCAGGTACGATGCTAGCTCGTGGCCACGTGGCCGAGTGGTTAGGCAGAGGCCTGCAAAGCCTTGTACACCGGTTCGAATCCGGTCGTGGCCTCGGTTGGGGCCGGACCTGTCAGGGTCCGGCCCCGCTTCGCGTTCGGCGTTCCCCTGAGCGGAGACCTCGAGTGACTACCTTGGTTGGTCAGGTCGAGGTGACACCGAGGAGGACCGATGGCGAGTAACGACGAGGCCACCAACGCGAACGGCGGCGATCAACCGTCCCCGGACGAGGCGAGCGACACCTCGACGGTCGGTGAGGCCGGCCGAACGGAACCGAGCGACCCAGCCCCGGAGCACCAGGAGGCATCACCCCAGCCCCAGCCCCAGCCCCAGCCCGAGCCCGAGGTGCCGGCAGAGGCCCCGGTCGAGGCCCGGCCTGCGAGCCAGCCGCCGCCCTACGTGCCACCGACCGCGCAAGAACCCCAGGTCCAAACGGGGGGCCAAGCCCAACCCGGAGCGCCCGCATGGTCGGACCTCTCGCCGGCCGGGGACGACCAGTCGGGGGCCGCACCTCAGTCCTGGGATCAGCAGGCGACCCAGCAGTGGCAGCAGCCGACGGCTCCGCCGCCCTCCGGCCCCCAGGCCCCGCCGGCCGGCAGCTGGACCGTGCCCGGCTCACCGCCCACGATGCAACAGCCGATCATCCAGCAGCCGCCGGTGGAGCAACAGCCGGCGGGACCGCCCCAGCAGCAGTACCAGCAGCCCCAACAGCAGTACCAGCAGCCCCAACAGCAGTACCAGCCCCAGCAGTACCAGCAGCCCTACGGGGTACCTCAGCAGCCGGCCGCCCCGACCGGGCCAACCCGGGGTGGCGGGCCGATGGCCCTCCTCGGGGGCCTGTTGTTGTTGCTCGGCGGTGTGGCGCTGATTGTCGGCAGCTTTCTCGATTGGGGCGAGGGGCTCGTCGGGGGCCAGCGGGTGGTCCTCACCGGGTTCAAGAATGCCCAGGACAAACTCTGGGGTGCCCCTGGCACATTGGCGGCGGGAGCGGTGCTCGTCATCGCCGGTGTGCTGTACCTCGCCTCGATGAAGAGCGGCGTCGGTGCACTGAAGCGCACGCTGGCGCTGGTCGGGTCGCTCGCCGGCCTGGGATGGGTGGTGTACCTGCTCGTGTCCCTGCAACTCGATGAGGCCAACGCGCTCATCGGGCTGTGGTTGTGCTTGGCGGGTGCCGTGCTCGGCCTGGTCGGCACGTTCCTGGGTCGGGGCAAGAAGCAGGCATCCCGCCCGAAAAACTGATCCCTGGGATCATGGGTACTGCGGCGGTGCGGTAAGGTTGAAACTTCACGGGCCGTTGGCGCAGTTGGCTAGCGCACCTGCATGACGCGCAGGGGGTCACAGGTTCGAATCCTGTACGGCCCACCCGAGAGATCGCCGCCCGCCTCAGCCGAGGCGGGCGGCGACGCGTTCGACCTCGGTGGCGAAGCGGCCCGTCGGCGCAGCGCGGGCGACCACCCGCGCCTCATCCCACGAGTCCACGTCGGTGAGCGATTCGACCAGCTCCACCCGGTGTCCCCGCTCGATCAACCGCTCCAGCTGGAGGGCGCCCGTGTCGGCGTCACTCATCGGGACACCCTCGAAGTCCTCTGGCCCGCCCGCAGAGAGGGCGACGATCCAGAACCCGCCGTCGTTGGCCATGCCCAGCACCCCGACGCCGGGTGCGGAGACCACGGCGGCACCGGCCCGGGCCACGACGGCCGGATCGAGTTGCGGGGTGTCCATGCCGACGAGCACCGCCGGCCCACCGGCGGCGGCAAAAGCGGCTCCAAGGCGACGGTCCAGGCCACCGTCGCACTGGGGCACCACCTCCCAGCCGTCGGGAACCCAGCCCCCCGGGTCGCCGTCGAGCACGAGCAGGTGCCGGGTGGCATCCACGTCGGCGGCGGCGTGCAGGGTGTCGAGTACGGCGGCCATCGCCAGCGCTGCCGCCTGCTCGGGGGTGCACGGCGGGCACAGGCGGGTCTTCACCCGACCGGGTACCGGGGCCTTGGCCAACACGATGACGGTCAGGTCGCGCTCAGCCACGGGCGAGGACCCGGCTCATGTCGGATACTGCGGTCATCGTGCCTCGGATCGTCCCGGTGACCTTGGATCGCCCCGCCCTCGCCAGATACCGCACCGCCACCTCCTCGATGTCCCAGCCTGCCTCGGCGGCGAGCAACACCATCTCGAGGGGCCAGCCGGATCGTCGATCGGCGATCCCCAGCGCCAGGAGGTCCCGGCGGCGGGCGGCCCGCATCGGACCCAGGTCGGTGAGGTCGACGTCGGCACGTCGACGCAATTCCCAGGCGAGGAACCGGTTGGCCACCCGGGCGTGCAGCGGCCAGGCCGACCGGCCTTCGGGCGTACGCGCCCCGAGGACAAGGTCGGCTCGGCCTTCCAGCACCGGCTGGGTGACCTTCGGCAGGTCGGCGGGGTCGAAGCTGGCGTCGGCGTCCATGAACGCCACCACCGGTGCGGTGGCGGCGCTCAGCCCGGCGAAACAGGCGGCGCCAAACCCCTTGGTCGGCTCTCGCACGACGAGTGCACCGCCCGCCTCCGCCGCCTCGGCGGTGCCATCGGTCGAACCGTTGTCGACCACGATCGCCCGGTGGCCGCTTGGGAGCCGGGGGAGCAGCCAGCGGACGCCCTCCACCTCGTCCAGGGCGGGCAGGACGACATCGACGGCGATGGCGTCGTTTGGTGGTGCGGGCGATGCGGCGTCCAAGCTGACACACGGTAGGCGACCGAAACACCGGGACCTACCCGACGAAGTCGTGACACGGGAGATCGGGACATGGGAGGACGGGCATGAACGTGCTGGTGACCGGCGGGGCCGGGTTCATCGGCTCCCACATCGTCGATCAGCTGATCGAGGCGGGCCACCGGGTGGCGGTGATCGACAACCTCGATCCGGCCGCCCACGATGGCGCCCCCGACTGGCTCAACCCCGAGGCGGAGTGGCGCTGGGCCGACGTCGCCGATCCGGCCACCTGGCACGGGATGCTCGACGGCCTCGATGCGGTGAGTCATCAGGCGGCCAAGGTGGGCCTGGGCGTCGACCTCACCGACGCTCCGGCCTACGTCACCAACAACGACCTCGGCACCGCCGTCATGCTCGGGGCGATGTCGGCTGCGGGCTGGTCGGGCCGCATCGTGTTGGCCTCGTCGATGGTGGTCTACGGCGAGGGGCGCTACCGCTGTGAGTCCGACGGCGTCGTCGTGCCGCTGGCCCGGCGCAGCGCCGACCTGGAGGCCGGGCGCTGGGAGCCCCGGTGTCCGCTTTGCGGAAGCGAGCTGTCGACCGAACTGGTGCCCGAGGACGCCCCGCTCGACCCGCGCAACGTCTACGCGACGACCAAGCTGGCCCAGGAACACCTGTGCGCGACGGCCGAGGCCGAGCTGGGGGTGGTGACGACCTCGCTGCGCTATCACAACGTCTATGGGCCCCGGATGCCCCGCGACACGCCCTACGCCGGCGTGGCGTCCATCTTTCGCTCCCAGCTCGAGGCGGGCACCCGCCCCCAGGTGTTCGAGGACGGGGGGCAGCGGCGGGACTTTGTCCACGTTGCCGACGTGGCCGCCGCCAACGTCGCCGCCCTCGAGCGCTCGGAGCCCTACCGAGGGGCGCTCAACATCGCCTCCGGTCGGCCGATCACCCTGCTCGGGATGGCGTCGGCGATGGCGGCTGAGGACGGGCGGGGCCTGGCACCCGAGGTGGTCGGGCGCTACCGGGCCGGCGACGTGCGCCACGTCACCGCCGATCCGGCGCTGGCCACCGAGGCATTGGGCTTCCGTGCGCGGGTGGCGCCCGAGGTTGGCCTGGCCGAGTTCGTCCATGCCCCGTTGCGGCGTCCCCCAGCCCAGGTGTAAGACCCGGTGACGACGGATCCGATCGACGATCAGCCAGCCCGCTGGTCCCCGTGGCGCGTGGCATCGGGGCTGGCGATCCTCGTCGTCGGGGTTGGTCTGCTCTGGGTGATGGGGGCCTGGCAGCAACACATCTGGGACTCGGGCGGAACGATCATGCTCGGCGCCGCACCGCTCTTCGGCCTGTGGGAGACCGACTGGGCCCCGGAGCTGATCGTTGCGGCACTGCTCGGCGGCGCGCTGGTCGTCTGGTGGCCGAGGCTGACGCGCACCCTGAGCTGGGTGGGGCTGCTCGCCGGTTCCTGGCTGGTCAGCCTGGGATGGACCCTGGCGATCAACCTGCCCGGCGGATGGACGGGCCTCGGCGCACCGTTGGACGACCCCCATGAATACCTCGCTGCCGCGCGGAACTCGCCGACCGACCCGCTCGTGTTCATCGGCCGGTTCGTCGACGAGCTGCGCGGCTATCCCATCCATGTGCAGGGCCACCCGCCCGGGCCCGTGCTCGGCCTGGAAGCGTTGGATCGAATCGGCATCCGCGGGGCGAGCGGCACGGCGCTGGTGCTGGTGGGCGTGGCATGCCTGGCCAGCCCGCTGGTGCTGATCGCCGTGCGGGCGCTGGCCACCGAGCGGGAGGCCCGACGGGCGGCCGTGTTCGTCGGGTTGACGCCGTCGGTGCTGTGGGTGGCCACGTCGATGGACGCCGTGTTTGCCGCGGTGGCGGTGGCCTCGGGCACAGCGTTGGCGTTGGCGGCGGTGCGCAGCGGCGCCTGGCCGCGTTCGGGGGAAGGACGCTGCGTTGCGCCGGGAGAGGGTGGGGCTCGACCGACTTGGGCGGGTGGTGCGATGGCCGCCCTCGGAGGGACGTTCGCCGGGTTGCTCGTGTTGGGCACCTACGGGGCACCGCTGTTTCTCGTCCCGCCCGGGCTGTGCCTGGCGTTGTTGGCGTGGCGACGCCGGTGGGCACCGGCCGGCCTGGCGGTGCTGGGGGCGGTGGTGCCGGTGGCGCTGATGGCGTGGGCCGGCTTCTGGTTGCTCGATGGTCTTCGGGTGACGGTGACCGCCTACCACGAGGGCATCGCCTCGCTGAGGCCCGGCGGCTTCTTTCGCTTGTCCAACCTCTTGGCGCTGGCGATCGCGGTGGGGCCGGTGGTCCTGGTGTCGCTTCCGGGTCGTCGCCGCGCCGGTGCCTGGATCCTGGTCGGAGGGGTGCTCGCCGGGTTGGCCGCCGCCGAGGTGTCCGGGTTGTCCAAGGGCGAGGTGGAGCGCATCTGGCTGCCCTTCGTTCCCTGGCTGACCGTGGCGGCCGCCGCCATCCCGATCCGCTGCCAGCGCCAGGCCTTGGCGGCGCAGCTCGTTGCTGGGTTGATGTTGGCTGTGACGTTTGCGTCGCCCTGGTAAGCACCGCCCTGGTAAGAATGACTGCGGTGAGCCACCACCCCGATCACGCGGATCACGACCCGGACGACCCGGACTTCGTCTACGACGAGTTTGCGTTCTTCGACGAGAACCGCGCCGAGTACGACCTGGGCGGCCCCGAGGTTCCCAACGTGACCCGTCACCGGGTCGACATCGGCGGCGGCGAGCCCCCGCTGTCGTATCTCCGCTGGGGGAGCGGCCCCCCGCAGTGGGTGTTTCTGCACGGTGGCGCCCAGAACGCCCACACCTGGGACACGGTGTTGCTCGCCCTGTCCGATCCGGCGCTCACGCCGGTGCTGGGCACCGATCCCACCGTCGATGCGGTGGCCTTCGACCTGCCCGGGCACGGCTCATCGGGTTGGCGCAGCGACGGTCGTTACGATCCGGCCACCTCGGCGGCCACGATCGGTGCCGCACTCGACCGCCTCGGGTTTGTTCCCGAGGCGCTGGTCGGGATGTCCCTCGGTGGCCTGACCGCCCTGGCGCTCGCCGCCGCCCGACCCTCGTGTTGTCGCCGACTGGCGCTCGTCGACATCACCCCCGGCGTGACCCGGGACAAGGCCGCCGACGTGCACGCCTTCATCGAGGGCCCGCAGTCGTTCCCCAGCTTCGCCGAGATCTTCGCCCGCACCACCGAGTTCAACCCGACGCGCAGCGCGTCCTCACTGCGTCGGGGAATCCTGCACAACGCCCATCGCCAAGAGGACCGGTCGTGGGTGTGGAACTACGACCGGCGCCCGATGGGCCAGCGCAGCGACGACGCCCACGAGGACCTGTGGCGGGCGGTCTCGGCGTTGGAGATGCCGACCCTGCTCGTGCGCGGAGCGACCTCGCCGGTGGTCGACGATGAGGACGAGGCGGAGTTTCTGCGCCGTCAGCCCGACGGTTGGGTGACGTCGGTCGCCGATGCAGGCCATTCGGTGCAGGGCGATCGGCCCCGAGAGCTGGCGTCGCTGCTCACCACGTTCTCGGTCGGCAACGAGATGCCCTCACACATCGAGTGAGCGCAGCGACTTCGCCACCCGCCGACCGGCCTGGGTGAGGTGGCGCTCCACCTCCTGGAGGTCCGATCGGATCGGGTCCTCGTCGTCGGAGCCTCGGGCGTCGGCCAGGTTGACGACCCTCGCGGTGAGCTCGTCCAGTGCGGTGGACAGGGCGGATAGCTCGGCGACGATGCTCATCGGCCTGTTATAGCCTGCGCGCTCGTGCTGAACGTTCTCGACCGTCGCGGGGCACCCGACCCCACCTCCGACCTTCCCCGTCCCGACCTGGCGGGCGATGAGCCGCTGACGGTGGTGCGCGACCTGATCGCCAGGGTCCGCTCCGAGGGCGACGCCGCCCTCATCGAGCTCACCGCCCGCTTCGACGGTGCGCAGCTCGAGGCCCTGCGGGTGAGCGACGAGCAGATCGATCGCGCCTGGGAGGCGACCGATCCGGCGGTTCGGGGGGCGCTGCAACGGGCGGTCGACTCGGTCGCCGCCTACCACCGCCACCAGCTGCGCGCTCCGAGCGAGTTCGTCAACCCGACGACCGGGGTGAGGATCATGTCCTCGTACTCCCCGGTGACGCGGGCCGGCTGTTATGTGCCCGGCGGCCGAGCGGCCTACCCCTCGACGGTGATCCACACCGCCGTGCCGGCGTTGGTCGCCGGGGTCGACCAGGTGGCGGTGTGCGTGCCGCCCGCCGGGCCGGACGGGGTGACCCCGGTGACCCTGGCGGCGGCCCGTGCGGCGGGGGTCGAGGAGGTCTACGCCGTCGGTGGGGCCCAAGCGATCGCTGCGCTGGCGTACGGGACCGAGTCGATCCCGGCGGTCGACGTCATCTGCGGGCCCGGCAATCGTTTCGTCGCGCTGGCCAAACGCGAGGTCGCCGGGCAGGTCGGCGTGCCCAGCGCCTTTGCCGGCCCCTCCGAGGTGGTGGTCATCGCCGATGGCAGCGTGCCCGCTGGGGATTCGGCGGCCGACGTCATCCTCCAGGCCGAACACGGGCCCGACGGGCTGGCCTGGCTGATCACCTGGGATGCCGAGGTCGCCGCTGCGATCAACGTCGAGATCGCTGCCCAGGTGGCTCGGGCCCCCCGCCGGGCCGACATCGAGGCGACGTTGGCCAGCGCCGGGCACGCGGTGCTCGTCGACGACCTCGACGGCGCCCTGGCGGTCAGCGACCACATCGCCCCCGAGCACCTCGAACTGCACCTCGCCGACGCCCAGGCGGTGGCGGCGCGGGTGCGCAACGCGGGCGCCGTGTTCTGCGGACGATTCAGCCCGGCCTCGGTCGGCGACTACGTTGCCGGCCCCTCCCACGTGCTGCCCACCAGCGGCACCGCCCGGTTCTCCTCGGCGCTCACCGTCGATGACTTCCTGCGCCAGCACCACACGGTCACCCTCGACCGGGACGCGCTCGCACGACTCGGCGACGACGTGATCGCCCTCGCCGAAGCGGAGGGCCTGATCGCCCACGCCCAATCGGTGCGCCAGCGGGGGATCGGTCGATGAGCCTCATCCGTCCGGCGGTGCGCGACGACGTCGCTCTCATCCCCGGCTACCACTCGCCCCAGCTCGATGTTGCGGTGCGGCTGAACACCAACGAGGCACCCGAGCCGCCCCCGGCCGACTTCGGCCCTCGCCTGGCCGAGGCGCTGGCGGGCGCCGATTGGAACCGCTATCCCGACCGGGGCGCCGAGGCGCTGCGTACCCGAATCGCCGAGGTGGAGGGGACGACGCCCGACCGGGTGTTCGCCGCCAACGGGTCGAACGAGGTCCTGCAGAGCCTGGCGCTGGCCTACGGCGGGGCCGGGCGCCGCGCGCTGACGTTCGAGCCCACCTACGCGCTGCACAGCCACATCTGCCGGGTGACCGGCACCGAGGTCGTCAGCGAGCCTCGGGCCGAGGACTTCACCCTCGCGCCCGACACGGTCGGCGAGGCCATCGCCCGCCATCGCCCGGCCCTGGTGTTTCTCTGCAACCCCAACAACCCGACCGGCGTCGCCGAGGATCCCGACACGGTGCGGGCCGCCCTGGAGGCGTGCGGTGAGACCGGCACGCTGCTGGTCGTCGACGAGGCCTATGGGCAGTTCGCCCCCTGGTCGGCGATCGAGCTCGTGCGCGGGGTCGACGATGCCGACGCAGTACCGATGGTCGTCACCCGCACCTTCTCCAAGACCTGGTCGATGGCGGCGGTGCGCCTCGGTTACCTGCTGGGCCCCACCTGGCTGATCGAGGATCTCGAGCGGGTGGCCCTGCCGTACCACCTCGACGTGATGACCCAGGCCGCCGGCGAGCTGGCCTTGGACTACGTCGGCGAGATGGACCGGCGGGTGTCGCGCATCACCGAGCAGCGAGGTTGGATCGAGGCCCGGCTCGCGGAGCTGCCGGTGCGCACCTGGCCGTCCTCGGCCAACTTCTTGTTGTTCCGGCCCGACGACGGCTCGGGCGAGGAGGTGTGGCAGGCGCTGGTCGACCGGGGAGTGCTCGTACGCAACTGCGCATCGTGGCCAGGGCTGGAGGGCTGCCTGCGGGTCACGGTCGGAACACCCGAGGAGAACCGGGTGTTTATCGATGCCCTCGGCTTGGTACTGAACATCGGGCAGCCGCCGCTAGGATCGGCGGTCGACGCTCACTGCCCGGAGGAACGATGACCAAAACCCAGGACGCAGCCGACGACGTTCGCAGCACCGTTGCCAACACGGGCGCGCATGCGTCCCGTGCGGCGGCGAAGGCCAAGGACGCCGCCGCCGAACAGGCCCATGAAGGCGCCCAGAGCGCCAAGCGGCTCTATGACGTGCTGAAGGCGCAGGCCGGTGAGGTGGCCGGGTCGGCTCGCGAGGAGCTGGGCGAGACGCTCGAGGAGACCAAGACGATGGCCGCCAAGCTGGCGGACGCTGCCCGCGAGGAACTCTCCGACTTGGCCGACGCCGGCCTGAAGAGTGCCCACCGGGTGGCCGAGGTCGCCCGCGTCGAAGGCGGCGACGTTGCCGGTGCAGCCGGTGAGCGGGGTCAAAAAGTGGCCAAGCAAAGCCGCAATTCCCGCAAGAAGGCGGCCAAGGCCGCGAAGGCCGAGCAGCAGAAGCTGTCGCGCAAGGCCGCCAAGCGCAACAAGGCGACCTCCGACGAGGTGCGCGCCGAGCTGCAGGCGCTGGCGCAGGACACCCTCGATGGTTCGAAGAAGGCGAGCAAGTCGCTGAAGGAAGCCGCTCGGGCAGAGGCCGACTCGGTGGCCAAGTCGTCCCGGAAGGCCCGCAAGCAGGCGAAGACGTTGATGGCCGATGCGCTGTCCAGCGCCAAGGCCGAGGCCGAGGCGGCCAAGGTGAAGGGCCGCAAGGCGCGGAAGCGGGCCAAGGCCGACGCCAAGGCGGCCGTCGAACGAGCCCGCCAGGATGCCGTCGACGGCGCGGTGGCGCTGAGGCTCGCCGGCGAGGAGCGGGCACACGACCTGCGCGACGCCGCCCAGGATGCCAGCCGTCGCGGCCGCAAGAAGGCGAACAAGGCGGCCAAGCGTCTCCAGGGCGCCTCCGAGGCTCAGGCCGAGGCGCTGCTCGAGTCGGCGAACGTCACGGGCCGCAAGGCACGCAAGAACCTCGATCAGGCGGTCGAGCGCGCCCGCTCGGCCCGCCCCGATGGCAGCGGCCGCGCCGGCGAGTTGATCGACCGACTGGGCTAGCTGGGTCAGCTGGTCGGCCGGTTGGAGGCCACCCCGCAGATCACCTGACGGTGCAGACACGAGCGGATCTCGCCGGCGAGCGTGTCGGGGTCCCAGGCATTGAAGAAGTCGGCGTGGGCCGTCCCGGTGTCCCCGGATGCGAGCAGCAGTTCGTGGCCCGGTCCGCTGATCGGGTAGGTGTAGGCCAACATCAGCTCGGGCACCGGTACGGGATGGGTGTCGGGGCACAGCCCGCCCACCGATCGGGACATGTGGCTGCGGTGGTCGTCCGAGTCGGTATCGGTCCCGTTCCAGCAGTCGGGAAACACCACCTCCAGGCGGAGGTTGCGCCCCGGCGGACACTCTGGCGCCGTCGCCTGGCGCTCGCCGCCGGTGCCGCAACTCCAGCGGGCCACCTCCGGCGGTTGGGCGTTCTTGGTGTGGTCGCCCGACACGATCTTCAGCCCGTGCGGATAGGTTTCGATGGTGGTCGGGTCGACCATCGGGCCCGGCCGGTAGTAGGCGTCGGCCTTGTCGGGGACGACCGGCTGGCGATGGTCGTACAGCGTCGGTGCCCAGTAGCTGGCCCGATCCTGTTGGTTGCGACAGGTCGTCCCCGCTCGGTCGAGGGACTGAACGGTGGACGATGCCTCGGCCGAGTCGTTGCCGACGAAGGTGTGGTTGTGGGAGCGACCGGGTGCGTCCGGCCAGACGATCGGGTCGTCGGGGGCGAAGTGGCTGAACGTGCATTCGACCAGAAACTGGGGGACCCGTCCCTGTGGGCCGGTCCGCTTGGCCAGCGCTTCGGCCCGCGCCGCATCGTCGCCGCCGCCGCCGCCGCCGCCGCCGCCGCAGGACGCCGCAACGACCATCAGCGAGCACAGCGCCGCCAGGGCCAACCGGCCCGCCCGCCTCACGAAACGGGCTTCTCGGGCACCTCGATGCTGGCCAGGTCCACCTTGGGCGGCATGTTGGTGGCCGGTTCGGCCGGGGCGGTGGCGGCGTCGGGCATGTTGTCCTGCTCGGGCGGCTCGGGGGAGTCCTTGTAGTCCTTGGGCTCGGGCTGGTCGCCCTGCTCGGCCAGCCAGCTCACCACATCCAGCTCGTCGACGTCCCAGCCCTTGGCGGCCACCTTGCCCACCTGGTCGCCGTCGCAGGGCGCCAGCGATTCGAGGTCCTTGGGCCGGCTGGTGGTGGCCTTGTTGTTCGACCAGCAGTTGCCCAGTTCGGAGAGGTCGGTGTCGACCGAACCGATGCCCAGGTCGGCGATGCCCGACTCGGAGACGACGTTGCCGCGCACGATGTTCTCCTGCGGGTTCCACAGCAACGGGTTCTCGACGTCCTCGGGTGCGGTCGCCGGCTTGGCCTTCTGCTCGTCGCAGGGCTGCTCCCAGTCGGAGGCCTCCGGCATGTTGTCGTTGGCGTCCTCCTCGAGGAACGGCACCAGCCCGATGCCGGTGCGTGTGTGGTTCCACACCCGGTTGCGTTCGATCGTGTTGCGCACCCCGCCCGGGACGACGATGCCGTTGCCCATCGCCAGCAGCGCCACGTCGATGGCCGGGGTGTCGCCGTTGTTGTTCGAGTACACCAGATTGCCGATCACCGAGGTCTCCCGCTCGGGGTAGCAGAGCTCGTAGCTGCCCGAGTTGGGCACGATGCCGGCCCGGTTGTTGCGGAAGACCGAGTTGACGACCGCCAGGTTGCCCCCGGAGTTGGTGCCCGAATACCCGAGCCCGTTGTTCTCTGAGACGAAATCGTCGATCACCGCGTTGCACGGGTAGCACTGCCCGATGTACACGCCGGCATCGGGGCTGCCCGATCCGTAGCTGTGCTCGAGCAATCCGTTGACCGAGTCGAAGGCGTAGATGCCGTAGTCGCCGTTGCGGTAGGTGGTGAGGTAGCTGCCCCGGTACCCGTCGACGCCGGTCCAGAAGAACCCGTTGGTCGTGTAGTTGCGTGCGGTCAGGTTTTCGACGGCGACGCCCTTGGCCGACAGCACCCGGATGCCGTTCTCCAGCTTGAACTGGCCGTCGAGGATCGTCGTGTTGCGATCTGCACCCCGGATGGTGAGGCGGTCGGTCTCGACGTCGACCGCCTCGTTGTAGGTGCCCTCGCCGATCATGATCATGTCGCCCGGCTTGGCCGCGTCGACCGCCGCCTGGATCGTCTGGTGGTCCTCGGGCACCGAGATGGTCGTGCCCGAGGCGCCCTGATCCCCATCCGATTGGTCGGTCTCAGAGGCGGAGCCCGCGTCCTCGGAATCGCCGCCACAGGCCGAGACCAACAACGCGAACGCGAACAGCACCCCCAGCATCCGGGTGGGCTTGTGTGGTCTGGTCATCATTCCCCCCATGGGATGTCCTGTTGAGCGATTGGGTTCAGCCCTCGACCACGTCGGTGGCCGAGTCGGCGTCGACCACGACGACCGTGCCCCGCATCGAGCCGGCGGTGGCGGTGGCGTGCAGCGAGCAGAAGTAGCGGTAGGCGCCGGGGGTCGGGAACGTGGCCGAGTACTCGTCACCCGGGGCGAAGTCGGCGGTCTCCACGCCGAAACCAGCGTCGTCCGACCCTTGGTTGTCGGGGTTCTCGATCACGTTGTGGTCGTTGCGGCCGTCGTTGCTCCACACCACCTCGGTGTCGGTCACCACCTTCAACGCCTCGGGTCGGTAGATGTTGTCGAGCGCCGACACCCGAACCGAGCCGCTGTAAGCGGGCCCGGGCACCTCGGGCGCCCCGGCGGTGACGTCGTCGTCGGCACACGCACCGGTGGCGATCGTCATCGTGCCGACCATGAATAACGAGGCCAGTCGGATGCCGCTCCAACGCCTGTGTGATCCCACGATCGCCCCCTAGCGCCGGTCCGAGAGCGCACATCATGGCTCGAAACCGGAATCCGGTTCCACCCAAGCCAGCCTCGGGGGGCAGACTGGCCCCATGACTTCTGATCGACCGGAGGGCCGCACGGGCACCAGGCGGCGCACCACCGCCGAGACCGACATCGCGATCGCGATCGACCTGGACGGCGCCGGCACCGTCGAGGTGTCGACCGGGTTGCCGTTCTTCGACCACATGCTCGACCAGATCGGCCGCCACGGCGGGTTCGACCTCGAGGTGAAGGCGACCGGTGACCTGCACGTCGACAGCCACCACACCGTCGAGGACGTGGGGATCGCCCTGGGCGAGGCCTTCCGGGACGCGCTGGGTGACAAGGCCGGCGTTCGGCGCTTCGCCAGCGGGCTCTACCCCTTGGACGAGGCGTTGATCGAGGTGGCCCTCGACCTCTCGGGCCGGCCCTTCGTGGTGGTCGACCTGCCGGTCAACGAGGCGTTGCCGCTGGGTAACCCGCCGTTCAACCCCCAGATGGCCGAGCACTTCCTCGTCAGCTTCGCCACGTCGGCCGCGATCACGCTGCACGTCACCAAGCGGGCGGGTACCAACACCCACCACCTGATCGAGGCCACGTTCAAGGGGCTGGCCCGCACCCTGCGCGACGCAGTGCGGGTCGATGGGGGAGGTGTGCCCTCGACCAAGGGCACCCTGTCACCCCCGCCACGCCGGTGAGCACTCCAAAGATCGCCGTGATCGACTACGGGATCGGCAACCTGCGGTCGGCGGAGAAGGCCCTGCAACACCTTGGCGCAGACGCGGCGCTCGTCAGCGACCCCGAGGTGATCGATGGCGCCGCAGCTGCAGTGCTGCCCGGGGTCGGTGCCTTCGGTGCATGCATGGACGCGCTCGACGCCTCGGGGTTGGCCGGATCCGTCCGCAGCTTTGCGGCCTCCGGCCGGCCGTTTCTGGGCATCTGCGTCGGGATGCAACTGCTCTACGACGCCAGCGATGAGTCGCCGGGCCGCCCCGGGCTGGGGGTGCTCGAGGGCACCGTCCGTCGGCTGCCCGACGGGGTGAAGCACCCCCAAATGCAGTGGAATCGGCTCGAGGCCACCGAGCCCACCCACCGCCTGCTCGCCGGGGTCGAGGACGCCTGGATGTACTTCGTTCACTCCTACGTGGCCCCGATGGACGACACGGTGATCGCCACCTGCGAGTACGGCGGCCCGGGGGTGGCCGCCGTCGCCAGCGACAACGTGTGGGCGGTCCAGTTCCATCCGGAGAAGTCGGGCCTCGTCGGGCTCGATCTTCTCGACAACTTCGTCACCAGTGTTCAGGAGAGCCAATGAAGACCGCCCGCGTGATCCCATGCCTCGACGTCGACGCAGGACGCGTCGTCAAGGGGGTGAACTTCGTCGGCCTGCGCGACGCCGGCGACCCGGTCGAGCTGGCCGCCCGTTACGACGCGGAGGGCGCCGACGAGCTGGTGTTCCTCGACATCACCGCCTCGTCCGATCAGCGCGAGACGATCGTCGACGTGGTGGCGCGCACCGCCGAGGTGGTGTTCATCCCGTTCACGATCGGCGGCGGCATCCGGTCGGTCGACGACGCCCGACGCCTGCTGCGGGCAGGGGCCGACAAGGTGTCGATCAACTCGGCTGCGGTGGAGAACCCCGGGCTCATCGGTGCGCTGGCGGCCGAGTTCGGTAGCCAGTGCGTGGTCGTCTCGATCGACGCCCGCCGGGGCGATGCTCCCAGCGGCTACGAGGTGGTGATCCACGGCGGGCGAACCACGACCGGCCTCGATGCGCTGGAGTGGGCCGCCCGGGTCGTCGAGCTGGGTGCCGGCGAGATCATGTTGACCTCGATGGACCGAGACGGCACCCGCGACGGTTTTGACCTGGAGATGACCGCAGCGGTCGCCGACGTCGTGAACGTTCCGATCATCGCCTCCGGGGGGGCCGGCGGCCTTGACCACCTGGTCGAGGGCATCACCGAGGGCCACGCAGACGCGGTGCTGGCCGCCTCGATCTTTCACTTTGGCGAGCACACGATCGGGGAGGCCAAAGCGCACCTGGCTGCGGCCGGCGTGGACGTCCGCCCCGGGCCGTCCGCCCCGGGGAGCGAGGCTCCCTAGCCCCTTGCGCCGACGGTGCTACCGTCGCCGCAAAGGCCGCCGGAGGCGGCTCATATGTGAACGCTGCCAGCTTTGATTGGTTGGGTGTTCCCGCAGACGGGTAGACCTGGTTCACCGCACTTTCAAGGGGAATACATGTCGCTCGATGTGGCCACACCACAAATCGTTCACGACGTCACCATCCGGCTGGCCGGGGACTCCGGTGATGGCATGCAGCTCACCGGGGACCGGTTCACCGCCCTGGCGGCGCTGGCCGGCAACGACCTGGCGACGCTGCCGGACTTCCCGGCGGAGATCCGAGCTCCGGCGGGCACCCTGCCGGGCGTCTCGGCCTTCCAGGTGCGCATCGCCGACCGGGAGGTGACCACCCCCGGGGACGACGCCGCCGTGCTGGTGGCGATGAACCCGGCGGCGTTGCGCAGCGAACTGGCCCGACTCGCCAAGGGCGGCACCCTCATCCTCAACGGCGACGGGTTCGACGAGCGCAGCCTGGCCAAGGCCGGCTACGACGCCGACCCGCGCGGCACCGCCGAACTCGACGCCTACGAGGTCATCGACGTGCCGATGACCAGCCTCACCAAGCTGGCGGTGAAGGGCACCGGCGTCTCGGGCCGCCACGCAGGACGGTCGAAGAACTTCTTCGCCCTCGGGATCCTCGCCTGGATGTACACCCGCGACACCGAGGCGGTCAACGCCTGGATTGACGAGAAGTTCAGCGGTGACGACGCGGTGCGCCAGGCCAACCGCCGGGCACTCAGCGCCGGCCACGCATTCGGTGAAACCGCCGAGCTGGGCGCCAACGCGGTCATCGTGCCCGCCAGCAAACGCGCTCCGGGCACCTACCGCTCGGTCGACGGCAACACCGCCCTGGCCTGGGGGCTGATCGCCGCCGGTGTGTGTGCCGAGTTGCCCGTCTTTCTGGGCAGCTATCCGATCACCCCCGCCTCGGCGATCCTTCACGAGCTGGCCCGCCACCCCGATGCGGGCGTTCGCACCTTTCAGGCCGAGGACGAGATCGCGGCGATCACCTCCGCCATCGGCGCCGCCTTCGGTGGCGACCTGGCGGTGACGACCACCTCCGGGCCGGGCCTGGCACTCAAGGCGGAGGCGCTCGGCCTGGCCGTGTCGCTCGAGCTCCCCCTGATCGTGGTCGACATCCAGCGGGGCGGGCCGGCGACCGGACTGCCGACCAAGACCGAGGCGTCCGACCTGATGATCGCCTTGTACGGCCGTCACGGCGAAAGTCCCCTGCCGGTGATCTCTGCGTCACGGCCGGGGGAGTGTTTCGAGGTGGCGATCGAGGCGGCCCGGCTGGCACTGAAGTACCGCACGCCGGTGATCCTGTTGTCCGACGGCTATCTGGCCAACTCATCGGAGCCGTGGCGGTTGCCCGACGTGTCCGAGCTGCCCGACATCTCGGTGGCCAAGACGACCGAACCCAATCACGAGCGCCCCGATGGTGGGAGCGACTTCTGGCCCTACGAGCGTGACCCCGACACGCTGGCTCGACCGTGGGCCGTGCCCGGCACGCCGGGGCTGGAGCACCGCATCGGTGGCCTGGAGAAGGCGGACGGCACCGGCAACATCTCCTATGACCCCGACAACCACCAGCGCATGACCGACCTGCGGGCCGCCAAAGTGGCGGGTATCGCCGGTGACATCCCGCCGGCCGTCGTCGAAGGCGATGTCGACGCCGACGTGTTGATCGTCGGCTGGGGCTCCACTTGGGGGGCGATCACCCACGCGATGGCCCGCCTGGCCAACGCCGGTCACCGCACCGCCCACGTGCACCTGCGCCATCTCAACCCGTTTCCGGCCAACCTGGGCGAGGTGCTCGGGCGCTACTCGACGATCGTGGTCCCCGAGCTGAACTCCGGCCAGCTCAGCCGCCTGCTGCGCGCCGAGTTTCTCGTCGATGCCCACCCGGTCTCCAAAGTGGAGGGGCAACCGTTCTCGGCGGCCGAACTGACCGCCCGAATCTCGGAGGTACTGCGATGAGCGTGATCGACGAACCTGTCCTCGACGAACAACGCGTCGGGATCCCGACCACCAAGCGGGCCGACTGGCAAAGCGACCAAGAGGTGCGCTGGTGTCCGGGCTGCGGGGACTACTCGATCCTCGCCGCGATGCAGCTGGCGTTGCCCGACATGGGCATCCGCCGGGAGGACACGGTGGTGATCTCGGGCATCGGGTGTGCCGCCCGTTTCCCGTATTACATGGACACCTACGGCATCCACTCGATCCACGGCCGGGCGCCTGCGCTGGCCACCGGGTTGGCGCTGGCCCGACCCGAGCTGTCGGTGTTCGTCGTCGGCGGCGACGGCGACCTGCTGTCGATCGGTGGCAACCACCTGCTGCACGCGCTGCGCCGCAACGTCAACCTGACGATCCTGTTGTTCAACAACCGCATCTACGGCCTGACCAAGGGGCAGTACTCCCCGACCTCCGAGGTGGGCAAGACCACCAAGAGCACGCCGTTCGGCTCGGTCGATGCCCCCCTCAACCCGCTGGCGGTGGCGCTCGGCGCAGGCGCCACGTTCGTCGCCCGCACCCACGACATGGACCGGGTGGGCATGCAGGAGATCTTCCGCCGGGCACACGCCCATCAGGGGGCCGCCTTCGTCGAGATCCTGCAGAACTGCAACGTGTTCAACGACGGTGCGTTCACCGACGTCACCGGCAAGTCGGTCCGCTCCGAGATGCTGATCCCGCTCGTCGACGGTCAGCCCGCCCGTTTTGGCGAGGACGGCCATGCCGGGGTGCATATCGACCTGGACGGGGCTCGGGTGGTCGAGGTCGACGAGGTGGGCGCCGGCAGCCTCTACGTGCACGAGGAACGACGTGTGAGTCCGACCGCGGCCATGGCCCTGGCGCTGATGGCGCCCGAACCCACCGAGCCGACACCGATGGGCATCTTCCGCGACGTCACCGCGCCGGTGCATCGCGCTGCCGAGGTGACCGGTCCGGGCAGCCGCGACGACCTGACCGCCATGCTCGCGTCGGGCACGACCTGGACGGTCGACTAGCCGCCGGCGGGGGAGCCCGGGCGAGTAGGTTGCCCGGTGCCGATGACTGATCACAGCGCCCCCGAAACCCCTACCTCGAGCGGACCCGTCGACCACGACGGTGAACCGCTGCCGATCAAGATGCTCGCCGACCGTTTGCTGGTCGCGCCCGACTCCGAGGGCGAGCGGCGCTCGACCGGCGGCATCCTCATCCCGGCAACCGCCGAACGGGGCAAGCGCCTCAGCTGGGCCGAAGTGCGGGCCCTGGGGCCCAACGTGCGCAGCGTCAAGGAAGGCGACCAGGTGCTGTTCAACCCCGAGGACGTCTTCGAGGTGGAGGTGCGGGGCGAAACGTTCATCATCCTGCGCGAACGTGACGTGCATGCCGTGGCCGCCCAACGTCTGGCCGAGGGCTCGACCGGGTTGTACTTGTGAGCGCCGTCGACCCACCGCTGGACGCCCTGAGCTTCGATGAGGCCGGCCTGATCTGCGCCGTCGTCGTCGACGACGACTCCGGCGAGGTGCTGATGGTGGCCTGGATGAACCGTGAGACCCTGATCGAAACGATCGAGACCGGACGCATGGTCTACTGGTCGCGCTCCCGCCAGGAGCGGTGGCGCAAGGGCGATACCTCTGGAGATGTGCAGCACCTGCGCTCGGCCGCGTACGACTGCGACGGTGACGCGCTGTTGTTCCGGGTCGATCAAGTAGGGGCCGCCTGCCATACCGGCTCACGCAGCTGCTTCTTTCGATCGCTCGTTACAGAGAACGCCGAACGATGAACTCCGAGCTGACCCGCGAGCGCTTCGGCGAGCTGGCTGCCGACTTCACCGTCGTGCCGGTCTGGCGCCAGCTGCTCGCCGATCTCACCACCCCGGTGGCGGCGTTCGCCCGCCTGTGCGAGGGCGACGAGCCGGGTTTCCTGCTCGAGTCGGTCGAACTGGGCGGGGGATGGGGTCGGTGGTCCTTCGTCGGCCGCCGCCCACTGGCCCGCCTGTCGCTGGCCGGCGGTCAGGTCACGGTCGACGCCCGTCCGGGGCCACTCAGCGACCTGCTCGCCGAGCTGCCCCCCGTCGGCATGCTGGCGACGATCGAGGCGATGGGGCGGATCCTGACCGCCCCGAGCAGCGAGTCGATCGGATTCCCCGAGGGCGCCGAGCCGCCGCTGCACTCCGGCCTGGTCGGCTATCTGGGATACGACGTCGTCCGCGAGGTGGAGCACCTGCCCGATACGCCCCTCGACGACCGCGGGTTTCCCGAGGCGGTTCAGTCGGTGATCGGCGAGCTGGCCGCCTACGACCACTTCAGCCAGCGGGTCACGCTGATCGTCAACGTCGTCGTGCCGCCCGATGCCGACGAGGCGACGTTGGACGATCTGTTCGACAACGCGGTGGCGGCGCTCGACACGCTGACCGCCGATGGTGCCCGTCCGCTCGACGAGCCGCTCGTCCACCCGCCCCGCAGCGACGATCCGGTGCCGCCGGTGCGGGCCAGCCTGGATGAGACCGCCTACTGCCAGGCGGTTGAGGTGGCCAAGGAGCACATCCTCGACGGCGACATCTTTCAGGTGGTGCTGTCCACCCGCTACGAGTTCGACCTCGACGCCGATCCCTTTGACGTCTACCGGGTGCTGCGCCAGATCAACCCCAGCCCCTACATGTTCTTCGTCCGCGAGCCCGAGCTGGTGTTGGTGGGCTGTTCACCCGAGCCGCTGGTGCAGCTGCTGGGCGACCGGGTGATCTCCCGGCCGATCGCCGGCACCCGCTTTCGGGGCCGCACGCCGGAACACGACCGCAAGCTGGGCGCCGAACTGGCAGAGCATCCCAAGGAGCGGGCCGAGCACCTGATGCTGGTCGACCTGGCCCGCAACGACGTGGGCCGAGTGGTCCAGTTCGGCACCTGCGAGGTGGAGGAGCTGATGACGCTGGAGAAGTTCAGCCACGTCATGCACCTGACCAGCCAGGTGGCCGGCACCCTCGCCGAGGGCAAGACCCCGGCCGACGTGCTCGCCGCCACGCTGCCCGCCGGCACGGTGTCGGGCGCGCCCAAGGTGCGGGCGATGGAG
>NZ_DAOLGP010000022.1:4785-64230 GCF_035329545.1 Candidatus Neomicrothrix sp. | reverse complement strand
AACACAACCGCTGGAAACAGAAGGGCTTCCGGATCCAGCGGGACCCGACCGGCAACTGGCACACCACCCGCCCCGACGGCAGCCAACTCGAATGAGCGAACCCCTCGTGGCAGTTACAAGCCGGAGGAAGTGCCACCCGAGCTGGCGTCGGTGGCGCAGCTGGTCAGCTTCAGCTCGTCACCGTTCGCTTGTATCTGGGCTTCGACCGGAGCCTTCTTGGCCCAGTCATCAAGCCCGTCCTTCAGTTCCTTGGCATCGTCGGCGGAGTCCAGCTTGGAGTCGATGCGCACGCATGCACGGTCGGAGTCGTCCTGCCAGGTCACGAAGCTGTCGCCGGCCCAGCCTTCGGTGCCCGGCGCCGGGTCGTTGAGGCGGAGGCCGTTGGTCAGCAGCGTAGTGAATCCCAGCTGCCCGAAGACGCCCGACTCCACCACCTCGCCGTCGGCCTTCGGCTTTGGCACCTCGACCGAGCCCTCGCTCTTGAGGTACTTCTCTGGGGTCATCACCTCTTCCGACGTGGTCGGCGGCTCGGCGAAGGCGTCGCCGATCGACTGGACGCTCCCGTTGTCGACGATGGCCTCCACCAGGGGCAATCCCTGGGTGTAGGGCGCCGTCAGCAGCGACAGGATGACGATCGGGATGTCGAAGATCGCCGGGTCCAACCCAACCTGCATCTCTTCGGCGGACGCCGCTTGCTGCTCGGACGACGTCATCTGCTCCCGGTAGGCGTCCTCGACGTAGCTGGCCGACCCCTCGGTGAGCACGGTGAACCCGTATCCGGTCTCGTCGGTGGCGTCGTCGAGCTTGGGGCGGTCCAAGTTGTATCGCTGATCATCGAAGGCGTGGGTCAGCTCGTGGGCCAACACGGTGCGCACGTACGGGGTGATCTCGGTACCCCGTACCACCATCTCCTTGGTTTCCGGGTCGTAGTAGCCCACCACCCCCAAGCCGAGCGCCGACTTCATCGTCTCGGCCAGGTCGACGTCGGCCGGCAGCAAGCCGAGGGCGTGGTAGAGCACCTGAGCGTCCTCGAGGTCCTCACGCTGCTCGTCGAAGTCGGCCAGCAGGCCCTTTTCGAATTCGGCGTCGGCCTTGAATTCGACGTCAGGGCGCGTTGTGAACTTCGCCCCCCGCGTCTTCTCGATGAAGGCGACCACCTCATCAACGGTGGCCTCGGCGTTCGGATCGGCGTTGGCCGGCGGGCTGGTGGTCGGCGCTGTCGTGTCCGGCTGGGTCGTGCTCGGCGACGCCCCAGGGTCGTCTCCGCCGAGCACCTCACCCAGCCCACCCGGAGGGGTGGTGCTCGGCGGCGGCGAGGTGGTCGTCGGTGCGCTCCGGCGCGGCTGGGCCTCGATGCGGGCCTGCTCGTTGGAGTCGGCAAGCACGATCGCCAGGCCCCCGGCGAGCAGGATGACGGCAACCACTGCCGCAAGCGCTGCGATCAGGGCGCCGGTCGAAGGTCGTCTGGGTTCGCCCTCGGGTGTCGGTGCCGCCCAGGCGGGGGGTGCCTCGGTGGGCGGAACCGCCGAAGCCGCCACCGGCGGTCGGGCCGGAAGCTCTGTGCCGGGCCGCGACCCGCTCGTCCAGCCACCCAAGGGCGGCGTCTCTCCTGTGGGCGGGCCCTGCGGGGCGTTCGGGTCACTCATAGATCACCGGTCATCCTAGGTAGGCATCCACCCGGCGCTTCGGCGTGAGGGTGCTGCGCTGATGGAATGCTCAGCCCGCTGCGCCGGCATGGGCCCGAATCCAGGCGTGCATGGCAATGCCGGCGGCGACCGAAGCGTTGATCGAGCGGGTCGAGCCGAACTGGGCGATCGAATACGTCGCCGTTGCGCCAGCAACCGCCTCGTCGCTGAGCCCTGGGCCCTCCTGGCCAAAGAGCAACACCACCCGCTCGGGCAACTCGAACGATTCCAGCGGTTTGGACGATGGGGTGTTGTCGACGGCGACCACCGGCAGATCGTGCCGGCGAGCCCAGACGAGAAGCTCACCTACGTCGTCATGGTGGCGCACGTGCTGGTAGCGGTCGGTCATCATCGCCCCACGACGGTTCCAGCGGCGGCGGCCGACGATGTGCACCTCGGCGGCCAGAAAAGCGTTGGCCGTACGCACGATCGAGCCGATATTGGCGTCGTGCTGCCAGTTCTCGATCGCCACATGAAACGGGTGACGGCTGCGGTCCAGGTCGGCGCGCACCGCTCCGGTGCGCCAGTAGCGGTAGCGATCGACAACATTGCGCCGGTCGCCGTAGCGCAGCAGTTCAGGGTCGAACCACTCCCCCTCCGGCCACGGCTGCGGGTGGGGGCCCACGCCGACCTCGCGTTCGACCGGGTCGGGATGTTCAGCGTCGGCCACGCCGACAGCGTGGTGAGTGCCCGTGCCCGGATGCAACTGCGCCAACGTCTACAATGTTTGGACAAGGGGGCGACCCGCTTCGGGCGTCCACCATTGAGTTTCCACCATCGGGAGGAACCACCGTGCGCCGTCGCATGCTCAAGTCCAAGATCCATCGCGCCACGGTGACCGACGCCAACCTGCACTACGTGGGTTCGGTCACGATCGACGTCGAGCTGATGGAGCTGGCCGACCTGCTCAACGGGGAGCAGGTGGCCATCGTCGACATCGACAACGGGGCCCGGCTCGAGACCTATGTGATCGAGGGCGAGCGTGGCTCGGGCACGATCTGTCTCAACGGGGCGGCAGCTCGCCTGGTGCACACCGGCGACAAGGTGATCATCATCAGCTACGCCGAATACGACGAGGCCGAGCTCGAGAACTACGAGGCCACGGTCGTGCATGTCGGCGACCACAACCAGGTGATCCTCGTCGACGACAACCCCGCCGGCGCCGTCCCCGAAAACGTCGCCAACAACTAACGGTGGGGCCGCCGAGTGAGATCGGCGTCGACGATGCCGACGACCCCCGCTTGGCGCCTTATCGACGCCTGACCGACCGGGCACTGCGCAGCGGTTCCTCCGGCGCGGGCGAGCCGGTGGCGGCCGACGCCCCGCACGGCCGGTTTCTCGCCGAGGGCCACTACGTGCTCGAGCGTCTGATCGCCGTCGGCGCTCCGGTGCTGTCGGTGCTGCTCACCGACCGCAGGGTGGAGGCGGCGCGCAGCTACCTGGCCGGGTACGCCGGTCCGCGATACGTGGTCAGCGAGGCGATGGCATCCCAGGTGGCCGGATTCCCGGTGCACCGCGGTGTGCTGGCGGTGGTGGCGCGCCCGGCTCCGCTCAGCATCGCCGAGCTGGCCGACGGCGCTGCGCTGCTCGTCTACCTCGACGCTTTGACCGACACCGAGCACGTCGGTGCCATCTTTCGCAGCGCCTCGGCACTCGGCGTCGACGGCGTCATCGTCGGGCCTGGTACGGCCGATCCGCTGTATCGGCGCTGCGTGCGGGTGTCGTCGGGGGCCAGCGCCGTGCTGAAGTGGGTGAGCGATCAACACGGCGACGCCCTCGCACGGCTGGGAGCCTCCGGCTGGCGCCGGGTGGGCCTGTCCCCCGAGGGGCCGACCACCCTGGAGGACCTGGCGCAACGCCCGGCCCAACCGACGGTGCTGATCGTCGGATCGGAGGGTCCCGGCCTGGGTGAGCAAGGCAGGTCGGGCTGCGACGAGCTGGTGAGCATCCCGATCGCCGACGGTTCGGACTCGCTCAACGTGGCGGCCACCGCAGCGATCGCGCTCTATCGCCTGTCGATGCGGAAATTGGAGTAGCCGCGGGCACCGTTCCCCCGGCAGCATGGTGGCGATGGCCCACACCAACCTGCGCTGGAAGAAGTCCGACAAGCTGGCCGACGTGCTCTACGACATTCGCGGGCCCGTCCTCGCCGAGGCCCAGCGCTTGGAGGATGAGGGCCACCACATCCTCAAGCTCAACATCGGCAACCCGGCCCCGTTCGGGTTCAACGCCCCCGACGAGATCCAACAGGACTACATCCGCGAGTTGCCCCATGCGCAGGGGTACTCCGACTCCAAAGGCATCCTGTCCGCCCGGCGAGCGATCGTGCAGCACTACGAGGAACGCGGCTTCGGCGGCTTCGACGTCGACCGGGTGTACCTGGGCAACGGGGTATCCGAGCTGATCGCCATGGCGATGTCGGCGCTGTTGAACAACGGCGACGAGGTGCTGATCCCCTCCCCCGACTACCCGTTGTGGACCGCTGCGGTGACGCTGTCGGGCGGTCGCCCGGTGCACTACGTGTGCGATGAGGGCGCCGACTGGGCACCCGACCTGGCCGACATCGAATCCAAGATCACCTCGTCCACGGTTGCCCTGGTGGTCATCAACCCCAACAACCCGACCGGTGCGGTGTATCCGGAGGAGGTGGTGCGGGGCCTGGCCGACATTGCGGCGCGCCACGGGCTGGTGCTGTGCGCGGATGAGATCTACGACAAGGTGCTCTACGACGACGCCAAGCACACCCTGGCCGCAGCGATGGCCCCAGACGTGTTGACGCTGACGTTCAACGGGCTGTCCAAGGCGTACCGGGTGGCGGGATACCGATCCGGGTGGCTGGCGATCTCGGGGCCGGTCGAGCGGGCCACGGACTATCTGTCGGGCATCGACATGCTGGCCAACATGCGACTGTGCGCCAACGTGCCCGCCCAGCACGTCATCCAGACCGCGCTCGGCGGCCGTCAGAGCATCGCAGCGCTCGTTGCGCCGGGTGGCAGGCTCGCCCGCCAGCGCAACGTGGCCCACGACCTGCTGACGTCGATCCCCGGCGTATCGTGCACGATGCCCAAGGGGGCGCTGTACCTGTTCCCCCGGATCGACACGGCGATGTACGGCATCGAGTCCGACGAGCAGTTCGTGCTCGACTTTCTGCGGGCCGAACGCGTGCTGTTGGTGCACGGCACCGGGTTCAACCTGGTCACACCCGACCATTTTCGCATCGTGACCCTCCCGCCCGAGGACACGCTGATCGACGCGCTGGGCCGCCTGGAACGATTCCTCGGGAGGCGACGCGGCGCACGATGATCGACGCCTGAGGCAGACTGGCGCGGTGCGCTTCAGCCTCGCCCTTGCCATGACCCAGCCCGGCCGCATTCTGACCCTGTCCAAGGCGGCCGAGGCCGCTGGCTGGCACGGGGTGACCATGCCCGAATCGGTGTTCTATCCGGAGGAGGTGTCGGCAAAGTACCCCTACAGCGCCGACGGCCAGCGCTTCTGGCCCTCCGACGCCGACTGGGTCGATCCGTGGGTGGCGATCCCCGCCATCGCCGCCTCCACGGAGCGCCTCATGCTGGGCACCAACGTCACCAAGTTGGCGCTGCGCCATCCGCTGCTGATGGCAAAAACGGTCGGCTCGGCCGCTGCCATGTTTCCCGGGCGGATCGAGCTCGGCGTCGGGCTCAGCTGGATCCCCGAGGAGTTCGCCTGGCTCGGCCAGGACATGTCGACGCGCGGCGTCCGACTCGACGAGCAGGTCGACGTGATGCGCAAGGTGCTGGCCGGCGGGTGGGTGGAACACCACGGCCGCTTCTACGACTTTGACCGGATGCGCATGGACCCCGCCGCCGAGCCGAGCGTCCCGATCCATATCGGGGGCCATTCCAACGCTGGGCTGCGGCGGGCGCTGCTGCGGGGCGACGGCTGGATCGGAGCACAGGGCGACCTCGCAGCCGTGCGGGAGGTCATCGGACGGCTGGGCGAGCTGCGCGAGCAGTTGGGCGATGACGTGCGGGTGCCGGCGGAGCGTTTCGAGGTGAAGCTGACGCCGATCGTCGCCCCGACCGTCGACGCGATGGAGGAGCTGGCGGCGCTGGGCGTCACCGAGGTGATCACCGTGCCGTGGTACTTCTACGGCGACGACCCCGAGGATCCCAAGGCCCAGGACGAGGCGGTCGCCCGGTTTGGCGACGAGGTGATCGCCCCGATGGCAAAGCGATGAGCGAGCCGTTTGAACACCCCGCTCGGGCGGCGGCACAGGCCTCGATGGCCGCCGTGGCGGCAGGCGACCGCAGCGCTTGGCTGGCGCTGTTCGCCGACAACGCCGTCGTCGAGGATCCGATCGGGCCCTCGATGTTCGACCCCGAGGGCGCGGGCCACCGCGGGCCCGAAGCCATCGCCGCCTTCTACGACACGGTCATCGGCCCGAACCGGATCGACTTCGATATCCGTGAGAGCTATGCCTGCGGTAGCGAGGTGGCCAACGTGGGCACGATCACCACCACCCTGCCCGACGGCAGCCGGGCGATCGTCGAGGGCGTCTACACGTACCGGGTCGACGATCACGGCCGGATCCTGGCGCTGCGCGCGTTCTGGGAGGCGAACGCCATCGCCTTCGAGGCCGCACCCGCCTGACCGGTCGGTTTAGTCGGACCGACGGAACGCAACGAGCGGCAGATACAACCAGGTGCCGAGCAGCACCACCCCCACCGTCGCGGTCACGATCGCCGCCGGGACCGTCGAGTAGACGATGCTGGCGACCAGGAAGATGGTGGCCAGGATGGCGATCGCCATGAACGCCGAGCCCGCCAGCGCCACCCGTATCGTGACGCGCAGGTGATGGTCCGAGTGACGCCGCAAGCCGGTCATGGGCGCGCGAACCCGCTGATGGATGCTCGGGGCGATCAGCAGCACCGAGCTGAGCCCGGCGGACAGAAATGCCACGCTGAAGGTGTTGCGCTCGAGCGCGTCGAGCCGGTTGAACCGCTGCTGAAACGGGGCGATCAGCAAAAAGGCAAACAGCACCTGCACCGCCGGCAGGCTGGTTCGCAGGCCCTCCATGAGCGATCGGAACTTCTCGTCGACCTCGTGATCGGGATCGCTGTCAGCTGCGGCATCGCTCACCGGTCGGGAGTGCCCGGAACGGGCAGGCCTCAAACCGGCGGGGCCAGCTCCGTTGCGGTCCAGAAGCCGGGCAGCGGTCCCTTTGGGCGGACGCCACCGGCTGCGTAGTGGGCAAGGCGGGTCCGACCGGCGTCGTCGAGCATCGAAATGGCGTCGAAGAAGGCCGCCGGCCCGGCCCCCCGCAGCGCTCGATCGCCCTCGCTTTTGGGCCGGGGCAGGCTGGCGGCCAGCAGCAGCAGGGGAACCCCGGGGACCGCCCCCCTCAGGGCGTGGGCGCGCCCGAGCGTCTTCCACACCGTGTCGTGGCGCAACAGGCCGCCGCGGTGGGTGGTGTTGGCGCCGGGAACGTCGACGTACCACTCATCGCCGGCCGCATCGGCGACGACAAAGCTGACGCTCACCCCCGCCCTGGCGATCCGCTTGTTGGTGGCGACCACCTCAAACCCGGCCCGCTCGAGCACCTCGGCCGCCAGCTTTGCGGCCGCCTTGCCCTCCTGGCTGGCCCGCCGGGCAAAATTGTCGGATGCAGGGTCATCGGGTGCGGTGGCCGTCTTGGGTGGCGGCGAGGTCGGTGGCGGCTCCGTTGCCTGCCCGTCGAGCTCGGCGACCCGACTACGGGCGATCTCAACGTAGGCCGGGTCGAGGTCGTAGCCGACATAGCGGCGGCCCAGCGCCGCCGCAGCGACCGCGGTCGACCCGCTGCCCAGGAACGGGTCGAGTACCAGATCGTTCTTGTAGGTGTACAAACGGATGAGCTGCTCGGGTAGCTCGACCGGGAACGGCGCCGGGTGGCCCACCCGCTTGGCACTCTCGGTTGGCATGTTCCACACGTCGAGGGTAAGGGCCATGAAGTCCTCGGTCATCAGGGTGTTTTCGAAGGGCAGGCCTTCGGCCTCGCGCTGGCTGGCGGTGCGGGCCCGGCTGAAGCGGCCCTTGCTGGCGACGATCACCCGCTCGGTGATGTCGCGCAGCACCGGGTTGGCGGCGCTGCGAAACGACCCCCAGGCGCACGAACCGGTGGCGCCCTCCGCCTTCTGCCAGATCAGCTCGCCCCGCAGCAGCAGCCCGAGCTCGGAGAGGATGCCGATGACGTCGGCCGACAGGCTGCGGTAGGGCTTGCGACCGAGGTTGGCGACGTTGACGGCGATGCGACCTCCGGGCTCGAGGGTGCGGACGCACTCGGCGAACACTGAGCGCAGCATGTCGAGGTATTCCAGGTACGAGGCGGGCACACCGTCCCGCTCCAACTCCTCCTCGTACTGCTTGCCGGCGAAGTACGGCGGCGAGGTGACGACGAGGGCCACCGAGCCGTCCGTCACCTGGGCCATGTTGCGGGCGTCGCCGCAGACGAAGGGCTCGGCCACCGGCTCGGGGACGAGCACGGTGTCGTCGTCGGACAGCTCGGGGGTGCTGAAGCGCTCGTAAAAGGCCGACGCATCGTGGGCCTCACGGGCACCCGAGCCGAAGTTGGATGTCGACGTCCGGCGCCGCTCCTTCATTGCTGTCTCCTCACGCGAACTGCTCACGGCGCGTTCGGAGGATCGTACCCGGTGGGGGATCGGTCGAACACACGAGCGAGTTCAGGGGACCAGCGTGAGGAGCTCGGCGTCGGTGTCGACAACGGTCGGCTGACGGGTGGAGAGCCGGGCGAGGCGTATGAGGATGACGAGGGAAGCCGTCAGCCCACCTCCTCCGCCGACCACCAGCGCCGCGTCGCCCTGGTTGACGCCGTAGACCAGCCAGACGGCGGCCTCGGTGCCGGCCATCGCCCAGGTGGTCGGCGAGACGCCGTCGAGCCGGTCGGAGCGGAGCGCGGTCAGCGCCGCCGGTGCGAACTGCACGGCGTAACACAGCCCGACCACCACGCCGGCGGTCGCCCATCCGTCCAGGATCAGCGCCGGCAGGGGCACGATGCCGACGCCGACCATCCCGGTGACGCAGCCGCGCAGCGACGTCGTGCCGTTGATCCCGGCGTACTGCGCCGTCATCACCAGGTAGAGCAGGAACGCCACCGCCGACACCGGGATGATGCCCCACAGCCCGCTGGCCAAGCCGTAGGCCACCCACCACAGGTTCATCGCCAGGCCCACCCCGATCCACGACGCCGAGATCCCCCGGGTGTTGCGATACCGACGGAGCCGCACCACCTGCGGCACGATCATGCCGGCGCCCATGATGTTGGCCACGACCAACATGGACGACAAAACGATGGGCGACATACATACCTCTCGGAGGGGTCAAGATGTAAGGTGCTAACGACGGTTAGCCCTCAGAATAGCGTCAGGGTCTACCACGGGTTCACGCCTCACGTCGACCATCTCCCCGGGGACACCCATCATGGAACTCGCTTCAGCCACCCAGTCCGAGATCCGCCTGACCATCGAGGTCGCCTTCCAACTGGCCAACGCGCTGGCCGACGGCGCCCCCGACGTTCGGCGCACGTTGGACGACGCCGGTTTCAGCCGCGCCGCCGACGCTTCGGCCGCCTCGATCTATCGCATGATCACCCGCCTCAACGACCTCACCCCCCTCCTCGTCGAACTCCACCGGCTGGAGACAACCGCTGCGTCCAAGCGCATCAACGAGCAGCTCACCGAGCTTCCGATCGCCCCGTCGATCTCCGAGCACGACGGCCTGCCCGCCCACATTCACTGGACTCCCACCACGGCGACGTTCGACGACCAGGTGATCTCCGACATCGTCATGGCACTGGCCCAGGAGGTGTGCGAGCGCGGCACCGCCCGGTTCGGCCAATGCGACGCCTCGGGATGCGACTGGCTGTTCTATGACACCACCCGCAACCGGTCGCGCCGGTTCTGTTCCGATCCCCGCTGCGCCAGCCGCACCCACACCGCCGACCATCGGGCCCGTCGCCGCGCCAACGCCAGGTAGCGTCCACCACGGGGAAGGGAGCAGCTCATGGCCGTGCTGTTGGATCAGATCGTTGCGGAGCATCGCGACGAAAACGCGATCGTCGACAGCCGTGGTGCCACCACCTGGGGCCAGCTGAACGAACGGGTCGAGCGGCTGGTGCATGCGCTGCGCGACCGGGGACTGACATCGGGCGACTGCGTGATGTCGATGCTGGGCAACCAGGCCGAGGCGATCGAGGTGGCGCTCGCCTGCGCCCACGGCGGCTGGCTGCTCGTGCCGGTCAACTGGCACTGGGTGGCCGACGAGGTGACCTACGTGCTCTGCGACACCGCCGCAGCGGCCACCGTCGTCGACCGTCGGTGGATCGACGTGGTCGTCGAGGCGCTCGCGGCGGGCGAGGACGGGAGCTCCAACCGTCCCGTGGTTCGGGTCGTCGTCGACGGGGTCGAGCCCTCCGATGCGACCGGCTTCGAAGGGTACGAGCAGGTGGTTGCCTCGGGCGCACCGGGCGAGATCGCCGACGCCGAGCGGGGCGGCCCGATGTTCTATACGTCGGGCACCACCGGCCGGCCCAAGGGCGTCCGCTCCGCGCTCGGCGCAGTCGGCGGCCCGCCGGAGGTGTTGGCGCTGATCGCCCATGCGCTGGCGCCGGCGATGGAACTCTCGACCGCCGACGGCGGCACGCAATTGGTGTGCGGGCCGATCTATCACTCGGCCCAGTGGGTGTTCGCCCACTTCGCCCTGATCTGTGGCGACACGGTGGTGCTCCAGCACCGCTTCGACGCCGGAGAGTTGCTCGCGTTGATCGACGAGCATCACGTGACCAACACCCACCTGGTGCCGACGCAGATGATGCGGCTGATCGAGCTGCCCCGCACCCGGTGGGAGGCGTTCTCCGGCGCCTCATTGCGTTCGATCATCCACGGCGCCGCCGCCTGTCCGCCCCAGTTGAAGCGGGACATGATCGAGGCGGTCGGGCCGATCGTCACCGAGTACTACGGCGGCACCGAGGGCGGCTTCATCTCGGTGATCACCGCCGAGGAGTGGCTCGAGCGGCCGGGCAGCGTCGGCAAGGCCCTGCCCAGTTTCGAGCTGGCCCTGCTCGATGACCGGGGTGAGCCGGTGCCCCAGGGCCAGCCCGGCCAGGTGTGGTTCCGCAGCCTGCTCGGTAGCGATTTCGAGTACCACAACGCGCCGGAGAAGACGGCGTCGGCGCACCGCGACGGCTTCGGCACCCTGGGCGACGTCGGCTGGGTGGACGAGGACGGGTACCTGTATCTCTCAGGCCGCACGATCGACATGATCGTGTCGGGCGGGGTCAACATCTACCCCGCCGAGATCGAGGCGGTGCTGGCCGACCACCCGGCGATCGCCGACGTCGCCGTGTTCGCCGTGCCGGACGACGCTATGGGCGAGTCGGTGCATGCAGCCGTGTCGCTCACCGATGGTTCGAGGTGGAGCGAAGAGACGGAGGCCGAGGCGGTGGCGTGGTGTCGGAAGCGGATGGCCGGCTACAAGTGCCCGCGCAGCTTCGAGACCCACGACGCGCTGCCCCGCTCGGCCGCCGGCAAGTTGCTCAAGGCGCCGTTGCGCGCCCCCTGGTGGGACGATGCGGAGAGCCCTACCGAGTATTGGGAAGGCAAATATCTCGAACGCCCCCAGCTGTGGAGCGGCAAGGTGAACCCAGTGCTGGCCGCAAACGCCGCCGAGCTGACGCCCGGGCGGGCGCTCGACCTGGGATGCGGCGAGGGCGGCGATGCGCTGTGGCTTGCTGAACAGGGCTGGGACGTAACCGCCGTCGACATCTCCCGGACCGCCCTCGATCGCGGCGCGGCGCAGGCCGACGCACGAGGGCTGGCCGACCGGATCGACTGGCAACGACACGAGCTGGGCGACTCGTTCCCCGAGGGCACCTACGACCTGGTGTCGGCGCAGTTCCTCCATTCGGCGGTTGCGCTGGCCCGAACCGACATCCTGCGCCGAGCCGCCGGCGCAGTGGCCCCCGGAGGCACGCTGCTGATCGTGAGCCATGCCGAGTTCCCCCCGTGGGCCGAGGTGTCCGAGGATGCGCCAGGTCTGCCCGAGCCGGCCGACGACCTGGCCGACCTCGACGTCGACCCCACCGACTGGGACGTGCAGCGCTGCGACACCGCCGAGCGTCAGGCGACCGGGCCCAACGGCCAGGAGGCAACCCTGGTCGACGGCGTCATCTCCTTGCGGCGTCGTACAAGCTGAGGGCCGGCCTGGTGGGGTCGATCAGGGTTGCGCCATATCGAGGCGCAGCGCCGCTACTTTGAGTCGGTCGCCCCCTCTGCCCGGCGGTTGCTGGCGCAGGTGGGAGCGCCGCGGGTGCAGGAGATCACCGGCCTCCCGCCGGCGGTCGCTGTACGGCAGCGCGGTGGATCGCCCAGCTCCCGACCGACGGTCGGGTGATCGCGACCGGCTTACCGAGCCGGGTCGCGTCGGACTCCAACAGCGTCACCGGGCCATTCCTCGCCGCACGCCTGGTCGCGTGTCAGGGGCGCTCGATGAGCCGGTCGGTCTGCAGGTAGGCCCGATCGCGCCGGTGGCCAGGCCCAATGACGGGCCTGGCCACCGCAACGACCGGAGCCGTCGCCGCCGCTGGGACGGGACGACCTGTCGACTAGCCCTTCTTCTTGCCCTTCTTGCCCTTCTTACCCTTCTTGCCCTTCTTGGACTTGTCCTTGCTCTTCTTGCCCTTCTTGGACTTACTCACGGTGACTTCCTCCCATGTCGTGTGACTGAGTGACTGTATAGGCCCCGTGTGAATCATGCGCCCGAAAACGCATCGCAGTGCGCCAGTGTGCCCGGGGCGGGATTCGAACCCGCACGGAGAGTGAACTCCCAGGGGGTTTAAGCCCCCTGCGTCTGCCAGTTTCGCCACCCGGGCCAGGCGGCCAACCGTACCGCCCGGCGAGACGCCGCTCAGGCGGCGGCCCGGTCGGTCGCGGTACCGGTGGCCGCCGCCCACAACACCCGTCGCCAGTGGGCGGAGGCGCGGGCATCGAGCGCATTGACCGCCAACACGCCGTCGATCAGGTCGGCACACACCGCCGCCTCGGGGCGGCCACCCAGCCGGATGGCCACCACCGGGCTGCCGTCCGGGCGGCGCTTGAGCGTGCGGTCGAGGCCGGGCGTGGCCGGCGGGCTGCGAAACACGGGAACGGCGAGGCCACCGCGTCGGGCCTCCGCCGCCACCCGGCGGCTGGTTCTGGCGAAATCAAGCGAGGTCACGTTCACGAAAGCCATCATGGCGATCCGCTGTGACACTCAAGCCTGCGACCACGGACGAGACCTCGTGCTGAACAACACTGCGCGCATATCCTCTGCGTTTGGAAGTCGGCGCGATGCGGCTCCAGCGGTGAGCGTCGCGATTTCATGATTCAAGGGCGGTACAGACGATGCAGGCACTCCCCCGGGCTCGACGGGGCCGCACCCTCGCGGCCCTGGGCGCAACCACCCTGTTGCTGCTGTCGACCTCGTGCTCGAGGAGCAAAGTGCGGGTCGAACGGGTGGAGCGCCAGGTGCAGCTCGACGCCGACGGGCGAGTGGTCGACAGCTCGGCCAGCTCGACGACGTTCATCGAGGACGACGCAGGATCGACCACGACGAACAAGACACCCAAGGCGCCACCGCTCACCGAGGACCTGGCCACCGACGGCACGGCGGCGGTCGACTGCGGGCAGGGCGCCAGGAAGGTCGAGCTGATCGACGGCGGCGCCGGTACCAAGTTGGCCGACGGCACGAGCGTGCAGATCGAGCGGGCCGGCACCGCCCGCCTGGACGACTTCGACGGGGACGGCTTGGACGACCTGGCGGCCGCCTATCGATGCAGCGAGGGTCAGGAGCAGGTGGCGCTGTCGCTCAGCTTCTGGCACGCCTCGGCAAAACAGCCAACGCTCTCCGCCGTGTCGGTCGCACCGATCGAGCGGACCTCGACCGTGATCATCCCCGATGCGCCCGGTGACCGTCGGGTCGACCTGTCGGTGCTGGCGCCGGACGCGCAGACACAGGATCCGCAGGGCCAACAGACCGTGCGCCAGGTGCAGGCCATCGTCGGCGGCGGTCGCTTGAAGCTGGTGTCCGACAAGCCCCCGACGAGTGTCGATGGCGGCGAATCCCTGCCGGTCACCGAGTTTCCCGATCGCCTCGACCTCACCGCCGCCGGCCTTGGCCCGCTGCGCCTCGGCGCCACCGAGGGCGAGCTGACCGAAGCGCTGTCGCTGGTCGTCTCTCAGGTGCAGTACCCAGCGGTGCCACCCTGCTTCGTCGGCGTCGAACGGGTGCTGCAGGTCGGACCGATCTATTTCGGGCTGGCCCAAGACAAGCTGCGGTCCATCTGGGTGACCGGGGCCTCGCTGACCACGACCGAGCGCGCCATCCCCATCGCCGTCGCGCCCGGGCCGGGCGTCTCGGTGCTGACCGTCGGTGCGGTCATCGATGCGTCCAACCCGCCAGATGGGCTGTCGGTGCTCGGCTTCGGCGAGGACTGGGTGGGGCTGGGCGCCACCGCACCGCCAAGCACCGTGTCGCTGGCGGCCGAAGCGGAGGCTCCCGGGGCCTTCGGCCGCAACGTCAGCGGCTTCGGTCTCGCCGAGCGGGTCTGTTTGAGGAGCGACTTCGCCGGCGCCCCTGGCTGACCCGAGCACGTCGCGGCACGGCGGCGCCCCCTCTATGCTGAGCTGATGACCCTCCCGGCGGGACCCAACTTCAACCGCTGCCCGACCGGCGCGCATCATGGCTGAGCGCCCCGGCGATCGGCCCGAGGCACCGGTGGTGTCGCTCGCCGAGAAACGGCATCAACATGTCGACGACCCGCTGACCGCCGGGCGGGAACTGGTGCACGTGCCGACGACCGAGAAGGCGATGGCACCCGACGACGACCCCCGCCTCGGCGACGTGGACGAATGGGGCCGTTCCGAACGGATGCGCGGGTTGGTCCGCCGGGCGTTTGACCCGGTCTACCGCCACTACTTCCGGGCGGAGTGGGAGGGGCTTGAGCACATCCCCACCGATGGTGGTGCCCTGCTGGTGGCCAACCACGCCGGCGCTGTGCCCTCCGATGCCCCGGTGATCATGCACGGCATCGAGACCGAGCTCGAACGCCCGGTCTACGGGCTGGCCGACAACTTCTTCCGCAAAATCCCCGTCGTCGGCACCCTGTGGTCGCGGGCGGGGGGACTGCCCGCCCACCCGGACAATGCCTACCGGCTGCTCAACGGACAGGGTCAGCTGGTGCTGGTGTTCCCTGAGGGCGTCAAAGGCACGTCGAAGACGATCGCCAACCGCTACAAGCTGGCTCGCTTCGGACGGGGCGGGTTTGTCGAGATCGCCATGCGGGCGGTCGCCGTCATGGGCAACGAGGAGGCCAACCCGATCCTCTGGAGGCTTCCGGGGGCGAAGATGCTCGGCGTGCCGTACCTGCCGGTGACACCCCAGAGCCTCGTGCTCGGGCCGCTCGGCACGTTGGTGCCGCTGCCGGCCAAGTTCAAACTGCGGGTGTTGCCGCCGGTCACCTTCGACGTGCCGCCGTCCCAGCACCGCTACTCCCGCACCCGCATCATGGATGGCTCCCAGGAGATCCAAGGCAAAATACAAGAGGCCCTCTACGAGATGGTGGCCGAACGACGGAACTGGTGGGGTGGCTGACGTGGCGAAGCGAACCGGACCGTCCAATGTGCTGATCACCGGCCTGAGCAGCTTCTGGGGCGGACGCGTCGCCAAGGCGCTCGAGGCCGACGAACGCGTTGACTACATCGTCGGGCTCGACGTCGAGGAGCCGACGATCGAGCTGGAGCGGACCGAATACGTCCGCACGGACCAGAACTATTCGATGCTGTCCCGGATCGTCGAGGAATGCGGCATCGACACGATCCTGCACACGTTCCTGATCGTCGACCCGACCCAGTCGACCAGCCGCCTGATGCACGAGATCAACGTGATCGGCACGATGAACCTGTTCGCTGCCGCCAGCGCCCCCGGCTCGACCGTGCGCACCGTCGTCGTCAAGAGCTCCGCCATGGCCTACGGGACCGCACCCGAGGATCCCACCTGGTTCACCGAGAACACGCCCCGCAGCCGCAGCCCGAGATCCAACGTCGAGCGGTCGATCGCCCAGGTTGAGGGGTACGTGCGGGACTTCAACCTCGACAATCCCGAGGTGGCGGTGTCGATGCTGCGCTTCGCCAACGTGCTGGGCGCCGACATTCGCACCCCGCTGACCCGGGCCCTCGAGTTGCCCGTCGTTCCTGCGGTCATGGGCTTCGACCCCCGCCTTCAGTTCGCCCACGAGGACGATGTGGTCAGCTCGATCCTGTTTGCCATGAACCACCGGCTGGCCGGCACCTACAACGTGGCCGGCGACGGCCTGCTGCCCTGGAGCGAGGTGATCTCGATGGTCGGCAAACGCCCGGCCTTCCTCCCGGCGATCGGCGCCGACCTGGCCACCTGGCCGCTGCAGCGGCTCAACCTGCTCGACCTGCCCCCCGCCTACCTGGCGCTGCTGCGCTACGGGCGGGGCATCGACAACTCCAAGCTGAAAGCAGCCGGATTCGGCTACGACTACACATCGGCCCAGGCGGTCGACAGCTTCGTCCGGGCCCTGCGCTTGCGACGCACGATCGGGCGTCACCGGCCGAAGTATCGCTACGAACGCGACGTCGAGCAGTTCTTTCGCCACTCCCCGGCGGTGCTGCGCAACCGCGTGGCCCCAAGCGAGGAGTAGGCGAGGTGGACGACACCGAGGCTCGCCCGCTGGTGCGCGTCGAGCGGCGCGATCACGTGGCTGTCCTCACCCTCGACGACCCACGCCGCGCCAACGCCTTCACGCTCGCCATGTGCGATCAGATCAACGTGGCGGTCGACGCATTGGAGTCCGACCCGGATGTGTCGGCCCTGGTCGTCACCGGGGCCGGGCCCGTGTTCTGCGCCGGCGCCGACCTGTCGTCGCTCGGCGACTCCCGCGAGCACGGGCTGCGCGCCATCTACGACGGCTTTCTGCGCATCGCCCGCTGTTCATTGCCGACGGTGGCCGCAGTCAACGGCGCCGCAGTCGGGGCCGGGATGAACCTGGCGCTGGCCGCCGACGTCCGGATCGTGTCGCCGTCGGCCCGCTTCGACACCCGCTTCCTCACACTGGGCATCCACCCCGGCGGAGGCCACAGCTGGATGCTGCGGAGGGCGGTCGGCCACCAGAACGCATCGGCAATGATGCTCTTCGGCCAGGTACTTGAGGGCGAGGAGGCCGAACGGCGAGGGCTGGCGTACCACTGCGTCGAGGCGGGCAGCCTGACCGACGCCGCCGTCGAGTTCGCCGCAGGTGCGGGCGCCGCCCCCCGGGAGCTGCTGATCCGCGCCACCGACACGCTGCGCACGATCGACACCGCCGCCACCCACGGCGAGGCGGTCGAACGCGAGCTGGTCACCCAGCTGTGGTCGATGGACCAGGGCGACTTCGCCGAGCGGCTGGCCGCGCTGTCGAAACGGATCCGGGTCGACCCGACAGCAGCCGACTGACCCGACGATCCGAGGGGGCGCTCACCAGACCCAGGTGCTGAGCAACTCCTCGCGCCGACCGACCCAGTCCTCGGACAACAGTGCGAAACGCTGATGGTCCTCCCAGGCGCCGTTGATCTCCAGCATGCCCCGGGTGATGCCCTCGCACGGGAGGTCCAGCTTCTCCATCACCCGCAGGCTGGCGGCGTTGCGGGGTAAAACCCCGGCCTCCACGCGATGCAACGCCAGGTCCTCGAACGCGAAACGCAACGCGAGCACCACGCCCTCGGGCACCAGCCCCCGCCCGGCGCACTGCCGATCGACCCAGTAGCCGAGCAGGGCTGTCTGGGCCGGCCCGCGCCGAATGTTGGACAGGTTGACCTCGCCGGCAAAGCCATCCTCGTGAAACAGGCCGAACCCGTAACCGGTGCCCAGCTCGATCTCGCGCATCCGGGCGGCACAGCGGGCGGCGAAGGCCCCCCGATCCTCGGTCGGGTCCAGCTGGCCCGACGGAACGATCGGCTCCCAGGGCGTCAGCCAATCTGCGGAGCGACGGCGCACGGTGCGCCAGGCCTCGAAATCGTGGTTGGTCAACACCCGAAGGGTGACGTGCCGACCGACGAGCACCGCGGTTCCCCGACGCTTGGCGGTCACCGACCAACGGGCCACGGTCAGGCCCTGTCGGCGGCCACGTCACCGGAAAGGGCCCGCGAGGCCAGGGCGTCGCGCACCGACCCGGTCGACACGACGCAGTCGGCGAAGCCCATGCGCCGCATGATCGTGACCAGGATGCAGCACCCGGCGACGATGAAGTCGACCCGCTCGGCCGGCAGCCCCGGATTGTGTCGCCGGTCGTCGGCCGACTCGGTGGCCATCGTGCGGAACACGTCCTCCACCTGCGCTTTGGACAGGCGCAGGCCGTGCAGCGCCCGCTCGTCCCACCCGCCCAGCTCGACCGCCCCGACCGTCTCGGCGGTGCCGGAGACGATCACCAACGTGGCCGCCTCGCCGAGTGCCGCCTCGTCGCTGAGCGCCTCGTCCAGCGTGGCCTCGGCGACCGACAGGCAGTTGGACAGCTCCTCGGGCAGGGGTGGGTCGCTCGGCAGGTACCGCTCGGTGAAGCGCACCGAGCCCATCTGCAACGACACCGAGGCGGTGAGTTCGGGACCGGGCTGTGCCAGGGTGCCGACCGCCAGCTCGGTCGACCCGCCACCGATGTCGACGACGAGGACCGGCCCGTCGAGGGTGGCCTCCAGTCGATCCGCCGCCGGGTCGAGCGCCGCCGTCAAGGCGCCCTCGAAGGTGAGGAAGGCCTCGTCGTCGCCGCTGATCACCCGGGGCAGGGCGCCGAGCACTGCGCCAGCCCGCTTGAGAAACTCGGCCCCGTTGGCCGCATCGCGGCTGGCCGAGGTGGCCGTGGCCACGGTCAGGTCGGCACCGGCGCCCGCAGCGGCGGTGGCGACCTCGCCAAGCACGGCGAGCGCCCGACCGATCGCCTCCTCCGACAACGAGCCCCGGACGTCGAGCCCCTCGCCCAGGTGCGTGTAGTAGGTGCGCCGAACCGGCGCCGCGTCCGGCACCAACAGACAGGTGTTGACCGTGTTGGTGCCGATGTCGACGGCCATGACGCAACGGGGTGTCTCTGCTCGCTCGCTCATCGTTCACCTTCCATGGGTTCGGGCCAGCCGACCGGGCCGGACGGGCCGATCAGCTCCACGCTCCGGCCTCGCTCGACCAGCCGCCGGGCCACCCAGGCGCCCGTCGGATCCTCGCCGCCCGCCAACCACCAGGCCAGGTGGGCGTGCAAGCACTTGCCGCCCCGGCGGGTGCCGCCAACGCCCCCGCTGGGACGAGGGCCGCCATGGCCCGCCGGCATGGCGGCGTCGCGCAGGGCCTCGTAGCGACTGTGGGCCACTGCCATGGCGTCCACACCCACTTCGTCCTCGGCCTGTCGCACCCCGCCCTCGGCCTCGATCGTGCCAACGCTGCGGTTGAGGTCCGGGTCGACCAGCCACCAGCGGGTGGGCATGGGGCGGCCGTCGGGCAGCACCGGTTCGTTTTCAATCACCGCCGGCGTGCCGCCGGGGCGCCGGACGACCACCTCGAACGCTCCCTGGGGGCGACGGCCGAGCAGCTCGGCCACCGCCGCCACATCATCGCCAGAGGCGGGGTGGTCGACCTCGGGCGTCACGGCGCCGGGGTGGGGTCGTCGCGTCGGCCGAAGTAGGCCACGAGCGCCGCGACGACGGCGAGCACGCCGGACGTTGCCAGGGCCCGCCGCAACAGCGATGGGGCAATCAACTCGGGATCTGAAACAACCACGTCTACTCCGAAGCGGGAAGGCTCAGACTACCGGGCCGTGTCCGCTCGGGGGCTCCGTCGAGTGGGTCGGCGATCAGGCTGCGTCACCGCCGACGGCCACAACAGCACCGCCTTCGGCGGCTACAACACAGAATCGCGAATATCGAAGCGGCGACGGATCACGTCCCCCAGGTAGTTCAACGTCAGCACGGTCAAAAAGATGAACAGCGACGGTCCGAAGATGATCCACGGCTGATCGAGGTTGATTGCGTTGCGGTTGGCGGCGATGATCGAACCCCACGACGTGGCCGGCGAGGACACGCTGGCCCCCAGCAGGGCCAGGCCGCCCTCGGCGACGATGGCGACGCCGACGCCGAGCAGCCCGATCACCAGCATCGAGGGCAGCACGTTGGGCAGGATTTCCCGCCACATGATCCGCAACGGCTTGGCGCCCATCGCCTTGGCCGCCGTCACGAACTCGCGGTCGGCCACCGCCAGCGTCGAGGCGCGCGCGATCCGGCCGAGCACCGGGATCGACACCACGCCCAGCGCACCGGCCAGCACGAAGATGCGCGGCGTGGGGTTGACCAGATCGGGGTCGGCAGGGTCGAACGCGGCGACGAGCGCCAGCGCCAAAATGATGGCGGGGATGGCCAGGAACGTATCGAAAAAGATCGACAACACCGTATCGACCTTGCCACGCAGGTACCCGGCGAAAATGCCCATCGTCCCGCCGATCACCATGCCGACCGACACGGCGACGAACCCGACCAGCAGCGAGACCCGGCCCCCGTAGAGCGTGAGGCTGAAGACGTCCTTGCCGATCTTGTCCAGCCCGAACGGGTGGCTGAGGCTGGGCCCGAAGTAGGGCTGGCCGGCGGCGTCGACCGGGATGTCGACCGTCTCGGTCGTCGTCGGGATCGGCAGGTAGGGGGCAAGAATCGCCCCGCCGACGACGAAGACGATCCAGGCCATCGCCAGGATGGCCGCCGGCCCGAACCGGCGCTTCTTGACGGGTGAAACGATGTCCTCCGCCTCGGACGGAAACCCAAAGTCGGGTGCGGGTACGACCGCCCCCGGGGTGAGCACCGCCGGCATGCTGCCGATGGCGGACGGGATTTCGGAGGGCGTTGGCTCAGGCACGTCGTATCCTCGGGTCGACGACGGTGTAGGCTAAGTCGACGAACACGTTCACCGCCACGTACAGCACGGCGAAGATCGCCACGATCGACTGCACCGCCACCAGCTGGCGACCACCGATCGCGCTGGCGGCCAGCAGGCCCATGCCCGGCAGCTGGAAGACGACCTCGATCACGAGTGCGCCGCCGATCAGGGTGCCGATGTTGAGGCCGGCTGCGGTCAGCAGCGTGATCGAGCTGGGCCGCAACGCATGGCGCCACAGGATGCGCTGCGTGCTGATGCCCTTGGCCCGGGCCATCGTGATGAAGTCCTGTTGCAGGGTGGCGATCATGTCGGCCCGCAGCAACCGGGCGTAGATCGCCACCTGGCCCAGCGCCAGGCTGACCGCCGGCAGGAACATGAACTGGAAGTTGGTTACCGGGTCCTCCCACAGCGGGACATACCCGCCGCGGGTGCGAAACAGCCCCATCTTGAAGCGCACGTAGTACGACAACATGAAGCCGAGCACGAAGGCGGGCAGGGCCAGGAACAGGAACGAGCTGGACGAGATCACCCGGTCCAGCCAGCCGCCCGCCCTGTAGGCCGCGGCGACGCCGAGCGGGATCGCCAGCCCCAGGGCGATGATCTGGGCATACACCATCAGCGTCAGGCTGACCGGCAAGGCGTCGGCCACCTGGGTCGACACCTCGGTGGACGACGTGGGGCCCGAGTAGGTCTTGCCCAGGTCGCCGGTGACAAAGCCACCCAGCCAGTTGACGTAGCGCACCGGCAGCGGATCGGAGATGCCGAGCTCGTCGGCGATCTCGGCCCGTTGCTGATCGCTGGCAAAGGGCGCCACCACGGCGGCGGGATCGCCGGGCAGAAAGCTGACCAGCAGCGACGCGAACAGCGTCACCAGGAACAGCACCACGACGAGACGCCCCAGCCGGGGCAGCAACGACCTCACCGACTACCTTCCTCGGTCGTCACGAGCCCCCACCCTCTACCCAGATCCCGTCGACCGGGGTGCCGGTGGCCAGCCCGGTGTAGGGCTTCATATCCTTTTGGTCCGGCCCGAGGATCCCGTGGACTTCGGGGACCGATGCGATGGTCCACAGGCTCCAGTTGAGCCACAGGTTATGGGCCTGTTCGGCGAAGCGCTTGTTCATGTTCTCGTAGATCTCGGCCCGCTTCGCCTCGTCGGGCTCCGAGCGCCCCTCGTCGAGCGCCTTGTCGATCTCGGGGTCGTTGATCTTCCCGAAGTTCACCGGCGAACCCGTGTGCCACCACACGTACTGCGTGTCCGGGTCGCCGCCCGGATGGTTGCGGAACAGCATCATCTGGAAGTCGCCGCCGATCGCACGGTCGATCAGCGCGGCCTGGTCGGTCGAGGTCAGCTTGACGTCGATGCCGGCGTCGGCCAGCTGGCTCTGAATCAGTTCGGCGTTGGTCTTGGTCGACGGATCGCTGGCATAGGAGAGGGTGAACGACAGGTCCTTGCCGGTCGCCTTCTTGTAGGCCGCTGCGTGCTCCTTGGCCTTGTCGACGTCGTAGGACGGGAACCCGGTGTCCTCGACGTAGCCCATGTTGCCCGGCGCAAACGGGCCGGAGGCGACCTCCTGAAGACCACCGGTGCGCAGCTTGGTGAACTCCTCGCGGTCGACGCCGTAGGCGACGGCCAGGCGGGCGTCCAGGTTGTCGAACGGCGCCTTCGCCTCGTTGTTCATCCCGTAGCTCACCTCGGCGGCATCCGAGTTGGAGATCTCGTTGATCTGGCCGCTGTCGGCGAGCGGGGCCAGCTGCTGGGCGGCCTCGCCGCCCGATGCGTGGATGATGTCGAACTGACCGGTCTGGAGGCCCTCGACTCGGCTGTTGGTGTCGGGCACCGGCCGGTACTCGATCTCGTCCAGGTACGGCAGCGCGTTGCCGTCGGCGTCCGTCTGCCAATAGTCGGGGTTCTTGTCGGCCACGAACTTGTCGTTGACCTTCCAGTCCTTCAGCTTGAAGGGCCCGGTGCCGATCAGGTCCTTGTCGCAGTTGTCGGCGTTGTCCAGCTGGGCCTGGGCCATGATGCCCAGACGACCACTGGAGAACAGGAAGCTGGGCAGCGCGGGCCACGGCTTCTTGGTCGTGATCTTGACCGTCGAGGCGTCGGTGGCCTCCACCGTGTCGATGTTGTCGAGCACGAAGATGAACAGCAGCGGCTTGCGCCCTGCGTACTGGCCCCGGTAGGCGTCGAGGTTGTTCTTCACCACCTCGGCGGTCAGGTCGGTGCCATCGTGAAACTTCACGTCCTCACGGATTTTCAGGGTCCACTCGTCGAAGGCGTCGTTGGGCTCGATCGACTCGGCGAGCATCGGCACCATCTTGCCCGACTCGTCGGGCTGCACCAGCGTGTCGTAGATCGTGCGTGCCACCTGGATGCCGGCGATGGCCAGCTGGCCCTCGGGCAGGCACCAGCCGGCGTTGGTCTCGGCCTCGAGGGCGTAGATCACCCGCCCGCCGGGTACCGGGGTGCCCTCGTCACCAGAAGCGCTCGCGGTCTTGCCCCCCGAGTCCCCGCCACCTCCGCACGCCGCAGCGACCAGGCCCATGGCCAGTGCCGCTGCGATTCCACGCGTTCGTCGAGACGTTCCCATGCCTGCTCCCCCAACTCATTCGATCGGTCCACCAAGTGCCGACGCCGTGTGACGGCTGCCGCACGGCGCACTGTATACGCGAAACCCCGTGGCGCAAGGTGCAAACCGTTCGGGTTTCGGACGCCCGCTAGGGATCGACCCACAGGCCGGACACGGGCTGACCGGTGGCCAACCCCGGGAACGGCTCCCCGCCGTCGACCTTGGGGTCCAGCACGCCATGAACGGTCGGCGCGCTGATGACGCCCCATTTGGACCAGGTGGTCCAGATACCGTGCGCCTGATCGGCAAAGCGGCGGTTGAGCTCCTGGTAGATCTTGGCCCGCTCGTCCGGGTCGGTGGTCAGCCGGCCCTCTTCGAGCAACCTATCGACCTCCGGGTCATCGATTCGACCGAAGTTGACCGGCGAGCCGCTGTGCCACCAGATGTACTGCAGGTCGGGGTCGCCTCCGGGGTGGTTACGCCACAACATCATGTCGAAGTCACCGGCGATGGCCCGATCGATCGAGGCGGACTGCTCCATGGTCTGCAGCTTCATCTCGATGCCCGCCTCGGCCAGCTGCGACTGGATCAGCTCCTGGGCCGACTGGTCACCGCCTCCGCCCGGGGAGGGCGCCACGAAGCTGAGCTTCTGTCCCGTGGCCTGCTCGTAAGCCGCAACGTGTTTCTTGGCGGCCGACAGGTCGAACGGCGGCATGGGGGTGTCCTCGACGTAGCCCATCGAGCCGGGCGCAAACGGCCCCGACGCCACCTCCGTCTTTCCCTGGTTGAGGGTTTGGTTGAGCGCCTCCCGGTCCAGCGCCGACGCCACCGCCAGCCGTGCATCGAGGTTGTCGAAGGGCGCCTTGGACTCGTTGAGCAGCAGGTAGGCAACCTCGGCAAAGTCGGAGGTGGTGATCAGGTTGGCCAGCCCCTCGTCGACGATGGTCTCGCCCTGAGAGATGGCGTCGCCGTTCTCGATGTGGGCGGCGTCGTAGGTGCCGGTCGCGACGCCTTCGATCCGTTGGGTCTGCTCTCCCTGGGGCCGAAACTCGATCTCGTCGAGGTACGGCAGCGGCTTGCCGTCCTCGCCTTCCTGCCAGTAGTCGGGGTTCTTCTCGGCGCTGAAGTGGTCGTTGACCTTCCACTCGGTCTTCACGAAGGGGCCGGTGCCAACCAGGTTCTCGTCGCATTCCTCGGCGTCGTCCAGCTGCGCCTGCCCGACGATCCCGAGCCGTCCGTCGCTCCACAGAAAGCTGGGAAAGGCCGGCCACGGGGTCTTGGTGGTGACCGTGACCGTCAGGTCATCGGTGGCCTCCACCGTGTCGATGTGGTCGAGCACGAACAGGAACAACAGCGAGCTGCGCCCCTCGTAGGCTCCCCGGTAGGCGTCGAGGTTGTTTTTCACCACCTCGGCGGTCAGGTCGGTGCCGTCGTGAAACGTCACGCCCTGGCGCAGCAGAATCGTCCACGAGTCGAAGGTGTCGTTCGGCTCGACCGACTCGGCCAGCATCGGTGCCATCTCGCCCGACGCGTCGGGCTGCACCAGCGTGTCGTAGATCGCTCGGGCCACCTGAATGCCCGAGATGGCCAGCTGGGCCTCGGGCAGGCACCAGCCCGAGGCGGTCTCGCTTTCGACGGCGTAGATCACCTGGCCGCCGCGTTGGGGGGTGCCTTCGGCGACACCGCCTTCAGGGCCGCCGGAGGAGTCCCCACCACCGCCGGCGCCGAGGTCGAGACACCGCCTACCCCTGCTCGATCCACAGTCCCGAAACCGGCTGTCCGGTGGCCAACCCCGGGAACGGGGGGTTTCCGTCGACCGGAGGGCCCATCACGCCGTGAACGGTCGGCGCGCTGATGACGCCCCACTTGGTCCAGGTGAGCCAGACGTTGTGGACCTCCTTGGCAAACTGACGGTTGAGGTCCTCGTAGATCTTGGTGCGCTCCGCCTGGTCGGAGGAGACCCGGCCCTCCTCGAGCAGCCGGTCGATCTCGGGGTCGTCGAGGCGACCGAAGTTGACCGGCGAGCCGGTGTGCCACCAGACGTACTGCAGGTCCGGGTCGCCGCCCGGGTGGTTGCGCCAGGTCAGGGCGCCGAAGTCGCCGGAGATGGCACGGTCGATCTCGGCCGACTGGTCGGTCGACTGCAGCTTCATCTCGATGCCGGCCTTTGCCAGCTGGGCCTGCCACAGCTCGACGGCGGCCTGGGCGTCGGCGCTGCCCGCATAGGGCACGGTGAAGCTGAGCTTCTTGCCCGCCTCCTTCTCGTACGCGGCCACGTGCTTCTTGGCGGCGGCGAGGTCGAAGCCCGGCATGCCGGCGTCCTTGAGATACCCCATCGTGCCGGGCGCAAAGGGTCCCGAAGCCACCTCGAGCAGTCCGTCGTTGAGGATCTGGTTGGCCGTCTCCGGGTCGAGTGCCTGGGCGACCGCAAGCCGGGCGTCCTTATTGTCGAACGGCGGCTTCGACTCGTTGAACAGGAAGTAGTTCACCTCGGCGTAGTCCGAGTTGTCCACCAGGTTGACCACCCCTTGCTCGGCCAGCGGCTGGGCCTGGGCGAGGGCCACGCCCCCCTGGATGTGGGCGGCGTCGTAGGTGCCGGTCTGGATGCCCTCGATGCGCTGGGTCAGCTCCGCCTGGGGCCGGAACTCGATCGTGTCCAGGTAGGGCAGTGGCTTGCCGTCCTCGCCCTCCTGCCAGTAGTCGGGGTTCTTCTCGGCGGTGAAGTGGTCGTTGATCTTCCACTCCTTCTTCACGAACGGACCGGTGCCGACCAGGTTCTCGTCGCAGCCTTCGGCGTCGTCCAGCTGAGCCTGCCCGACGATGCCCAGGCGGCCGTCGTTCCACAGGAAGCTGGGAAAGGACGGCCACGGGGTCTTGGTCGTCACCTTGACCGTCAGGTCGTCGGTGGCCTCGACCGTGTCGATGTTGTCGAGCACGAACACGAACAACAGCGGCTGGCGGGCCGGGTACTGACCCCTGTACGCGTCGAGGTTGTTCTTCACCACCTCGGCGGTCAGGTCGGTGCCGTCGTGAAACTTCACGCCTTTGCGCAGGTTGATCGTCCACTCGTCGAAGGTGGCGTTCGGCTCGACCGACTCGGCCAGCATCGGCTTCATGTCGCCGGACGCATCGGGTTGCAGCAGCGTGTCGTAGATCGCCCGGGCCACCTGGATGCCCGAGATGGCCAACTGGGCCTCCTGAAGGCACCAGCCCGAGTTGGTCTCGCCCTCCAGGGCATAGATCACCTCGCCGCCCCGTTGGGGTGTGCCCTCGTCCCCGTCGCCCTCGGCGCCGCTGGAGGCGTCCCCTCCCCCACCACCGCAGGCGGCGGCGCTCAGGGTCAGTGCCAAAACTGCTGCGATACTGCGCGTTCGTCGAGCTGTTCCCATCGTGTGCCCCTCAGGTGATCTGTGAATCATCCCGACCCTAGGTCAGCGATCTCTCCGTTGGAACCTTGGAGTAGCGGACCTACGGGTCCGTCGATGCCGGGGCCGCCGGGTCGAAGTCCCAGCCCTTGGCCACCCACGGCGGCACCTCGCCGCCCTCGGTCGGCGGCAAGACGACGTAGCTCTCCTCGCCGGGAAAGACCATGCCGTGGTTTCGGCGGGCGAGCACCTCGACCTGCTTGGGATCCTCGAGCTCGGCCTGGCGCCGCTCGAGCTCGGTCGTGTCGCCCTGGAGCTCGGCCAGTTCGGCGCGGGCCAGGCTCAGCTCCGAGCTCTGGCTGAACAGGTTGCGCACCGGAAGGGCGAGCAGGGCAAGAAACAGCGACACGACGGCCAACGCAACCACCCAAAACCAACGGCGACGGGTGGGCAGGCGGGCAGCCTTGGTGGCGGCTCCGTCGCCAGGTCGGGCCGTTGCGGCCCTTTTAGGACGGGGCGCCACGTCGCATCACCGGTCGCGGGCCCAGCGCCGCCCCGCCCTCGAAGACCGCCTCATCGCCCAGCTGCTCCTCGATGCGCAACAGCTGGTTGTACTTGGCGACGCGATCGCTTCGCGCTGGCGCACCGGTCTTGATCTGAGCGCAGTTGGTCGCCACCGCCAGGTCGGCGATCGTCGCGTCCTCGGTCTCGCCCGAGCGGTGGCTCATCACCGACGTATAGGCGTTGCGGGTGGCCAGCTGCACCGCTTCGAGGGTCTGGGTGAGGGTGCCGATTTGGTTGACCTTGACCAGGATCGAGTTGGCGACGCCGGAGTCGATCCCCCGCTGGAGGCGGGCCGGGTTGGTGACGAACAGGTCGTCGCCGACCAACTGGATGCGGTCGCCGAGGCTGGCGGTGAGCTGCGCCCAGCCATCCCAGTCCTCCTCGGCCATGCCGTCCTCGATCGACACGATCGGGTAGCGGTCACACAGGCCGCTCAGGTAGGCGACGAACTCGCCCGGTGCCAGGTCCCGGCCCTCTCCGGCCAGGCGGTAGAGCCCGTCGGAGTAGAACTCGGTGGACGCGGTGTCCAGGGCGAGGGCGATGTCCTCGCCGGGCGTCCGGCCGGCGGCCTCGATCGCTTCGACCAGCAGGGCCAGCGCTTCCTCGTTGGAGCCGAGGTTGGGCGCAAAGCCCCCCTCGTCGCCGACCGCCGTCGACAGTCCCCGGTCGGACAGCACCGACTTGAGGCCGTGGTAGCACTCGGTGCCCCAGCGCAGCGCCTCGGAGAACGAGGCCGCCCCGACGGGCACGATCATGAACTCCTGAAGGTCGACGTTGTTGTCGGCGTGCTCGCCGCCGTTGATCACGTTGAGCATCGGGAGGGGCAACACGCAGGCCGACACGCCGCCGACGTAGCGGTACAGCGGCAACTCCAGGCTGGACGCCGCCGCCTTGGCGACCGCCAGCGACACCCCCAGCACCGCGTTGGCTCCCAGACGTTCCAGGTTGTCGGTGCCGTCGCATTCCAACATCACCCGATCGACGCCGCGCTGGTCCAGCGCATCGAGGCCCAGCACCAGCTCGGCGATCTCACCGTTGACCGCTCCGACCGCGCCGAGGACGCCCTTGCCGGCGTACGCGTCACCGCCGTCGCGTCGCTCGACCGCCTCGAACGCACCGGTCGACGCGCCGGATGGCACCGCCGCCCGGCCGACCGACCCGTCGCTCAGGCCCACCTCCACCTCGACGGTGGGGTTTCCTCGAGAGTCGAGGATCTGTCGGGCCAGTACGTCATCGATGAAGCTCACGTGGGAAACGCCTTTCGCTCATGACCGGGGTGATCAACGCTAGCGCCGGAGCGGTGCGCCGACGCGGAGGGCGCCGCCTGTCACCGACAGCGTTCAGCGCCGCCGGACCCGTTTCGGGACGGGCGGCCTCGGGTCGGTACGGTACTTTGCGTGGCCGGATCCGAAGCGACGAGCACGACGGCGGCCGGATTGTTCGTCGAGATCTTGGGCCCACTGAGCGTGACCATGGACGGCCAACCGATCGGGCTCACCGGGCCCAGCCGGTGCGGCCTGTTCGCTCGTCTGGTGCTCGCGCACGGAGAGGCGGTCGGCTTCGACACGCTGATGGACGATCTCTGGCCCGGACGCGCCCCCGACTCCGCCAAGCGAAACCTGCAAACTCAGGTGCACAACCTGCGAGCACTGCCCGGCCTGGATCGGATCGAGACGATCGGCGGACGGGCCTACCGGTTGGTGCTGGCGCCCACCGAGCTCGATGCGGTGCTGGTCGATGACGCCTTTCACGCCGCCCGCAGCCTGGCAGCGGTCGATCCCGGCGCAGCTCTGACCCGAACGCGCGACGCCCTGGCGCGGTTTCGCGGGCCGCCCCTGAGCGAGTTCGCCAGCCAGGACTGGGCCCGCGGTGAAGCCGTCCGACTCGATCAGCTGCGCAAGGACGTACGGGCTCTCGAGATCGAGCTGCGCCTCGAGACGGGCGATGACGCCACCCTGATCTCGGAGCTCCGGGTGCTCAGCGAAGCCCACCCGGAGAACGAGCGGTACTGGGAGGCGCTGATGACCGCGCTGTACCGGGCCGGGCACCAGAAGGATGCCCTCGCCGCCTACCAGAGCGCACGCCGGCGCTTGGGCACCCAGTTCGGCCTGGAACCGGGCCCGGCGCTCAAGGCGCTCGAGCACCAGATCCTCAGACACGACCCCGGCCTGATCCGGGGAACCGCCATCGCCCCCACCAGCCCGCTCGAGGGGTGCAGCTGTTGGGTTGACGACGGTGCCACCCCACCGGTGGGTCGCACCGTCGAGTTGGCCCGCCTCGGCGCCGCCGTCGAGGCGCGAGCCCGGCTGATCGTGCTGAGCGGCGAGACCGGCAGCGGCAAGACCAAGTTGGTCACCGAGTTGGTTCGCGGCCTCCGAGCGGCGCCGCGCCACCGCACGGTGCTGTTCGGCTCATGCGACGACTCATTGAGCCGACCGTTTCCCGCGCTGGCCGATATCGCCGAACACGCCGAGATCCACAACCCCGGCCTGCTCACCGGCCTGGAGTCCAGCGCGTCGATGGAGACGCTGCGCCGGCTGATCGAACCCGAGGACGACGCCGCGGCGCCCCCGGCGACCGGCAGAAACGCGCTGGTGTCGGCGCTCAGCGCCCTGGTGGCGCGTGCCGGATCGTCGCAGGATGGTAACGGCACCCCGCCGTTGCTGATCATCGATCAGGTCCACGACATCGACACCGACACGCTCGATGTGATCGGCCGTCTGCTCGCCCCAATGGCTGCGACGCCGGTGACCGTCCTGTTGATCTCCCAACCATCGGGGTTGATCCCGACCGCCAACCTGGCCGATTGGCTGGGCACCCTGCCCCATCAGGTCGAGGTGGTCGAGATCGACCTCTTGCCGCTCGACGAAATCGCGGTTGGTGAGCTCGCCGAGGCTCTGGGCCGACCCGACGTCGATCGCGCCGAGTTGCTGTCCGGCAGCGGCGGCAACCCGATGTTCATCGCCCACCTGCTCGCAGACCGTGACGGAGCACCGATCACCACACCGCTCGCCCGGTTGGCACGGCGGCGGATCGCCCGCTGTTCGCCCGAGGCGGTCACCATGCTGCAGGCGGCGGCGATCACCGGCGCGCGGCCCCGCGGCTGGCTGACCGCTGCGCTGTCGGGCCTCGACGCCGATGCCGCTGCGTCGGCCCTCGGCGAGCTGCTCGACGACGGACTGCTCATCCGCCTGGCCAAGTCCCAACGCATGGACGATCGCAGCGACCCGGCCGCTGTCTCGGATCGGTATTGGTTCGTGCACGGCCTCATCCGACGTGTGATGTTGGAGGAGGTCGGGCCGGCGAAGCGCCAGGCGATGCACCGGCGGGCCGCCGAACTGCTGGCCGATCGTCGGGCGGGCGGCGATGTCGTCGGCGCCGGTGACATCGCCCGGCACTACCTCGCGGCTGCGCCGCTGGTCGGCCGCGCCCCGGCGATCGACTGGCTGCGGACATCGGCCGATTCGGCGGTTCGCAACTCGGCCTACGAGCGCGCCCATGCCGAGCTGGCCGCTGCGCTGGCTTTGGTCTCCGACGATGCCGACGACGACGTGCTGGCGGCGGAGCTCTTGATCGAGCGGGGCCGGGTCTGGTCGACCTTCGTCCACGAGGGCGACGGACGAGCGCTGCTTCATTCTGCGATCACCCGGGCCCGGCGAGCCGGCCGCCTCGACCTCGCCGCCCTCGCGGCACTCCACGTCGGCGGCGTCCTTCCGATGGGCGACGCTTCCGACCCGTCGATCCCCGCCCTCGTCACCGATGCCCTGGACTGGCTGGTCGACGACGAGCCGTTCCTGCGGGCCGAGCTGACCGCACGCCTGGCCGAACTCGGCTATTGGGATCTGTCCGAGTCGGCCCGGCGGGCCTTGTGCGACCAGGCCGAGCGCTTCTGCGACGCCGCCCCACCCGAGGTTCGGGCGCGGGTGGGGATCAACCGGTTCTGGGCCTGCGAGCTCGATGCCGGCCCGATCGCTGCGTGGCGGCTGATCGAGCGTCTCGACGATCTGGTCGCCCAAGCGGGCGACCAGATGCTGGCCCTGCAGGTGATCAAGTGCCGGCTGCACGCCACGCTGACCTCCGGCGATCTGGAGGCGGCCGACGACATCGCCGCACGCTTCGGAGCCTCGGCCAACGAGGTTGGAGGCGCAGATCTGGCCCGCCTCGATCGCCTCTATCACGCCATGCGCGCCGGTTCACAGGGCGATTTCGATCGGGCCGAAGCGCTGGCCGATGAATCCAAGCGGCTGTTGGTTTCCACCGGCCGGGAGCTACATGCCGAGGTGGTCGACCACCTGGTCCGGCTGCCATGGCAGATCTTTCGGGGGGACCACGAGGAGGCCCGGCAGTTCGTCGTCGCCATCTCCGGGTTCACCACCAGGGCCGACATGTGGACCTTCCTCGATGCCTGGCTGTTGGCCATCTCCGGCGATGTCGACGGGGCAGATCGCCTCATCGACGGCTTCGACCTGGCCTCGTTCCTCGAGGGCGACGCTCGCTACAACGGCTCGGTGATAGCCGCTGCGGCAGCCATGGTGGCCCACGCCACCGGCCGGGCCGATTGGGCCGCACTCCTCGTCGACTGGTTCGCCGACCACGCCGATGCGGGCATCATCCTCGGACAAACGGTCTTCATGGGGTTCGGCTGGCACTACCTCGGCATGGCCGAGGCGACGCTGGGCGGGGCCGACCACAACGAGGCGCGGTCGACGCCCTCCGCCACGCCAGCCGGCGGTCTGCGCGGGTGGGCGCCGAACCTTGGAAGTTGCTCGCCGACATCGAGCTGGCCCGGCTTGGCGCCGGGACCGACGACGACCGTCGGGCGGAGGCCCCCGAGGCGCTCGCAGCGCGAGCCGACCTCCTTGGGCTCAACTGGTTGGCCGGCCAGGCCCGGGCCCTGTCACCGACCGTGGTGTCGTGAACCGGACGCGCTGAACCGCCCGCCTGCATCGCCTGGGCCGATCGCTACTCCTGTTTTGACTTGCCGCGCTGCTTCTGGGCCTGCTTCCACTGGCGCACCAGCGTCAGCTCGTCGGCGCTACCCACATCGGCGGCGGATCGCGGCGTGTCGTCGCCGAAGGCTCCGGCCGCCTTTTGCCAGCCATCCAGGCGCACGTCCAAACGCTTGGCCAGCAGGGCGACGAAGATCTTCGCCTTCTCCTCGCCGTACCCGGGCAGGGTCCGGAGCCGCCCGTAGAGCTCCGCTCCGTCGTCGGCGGTCTGCCAGAGCGTGGCCGCATCACCGCCGTATTCGTCGACCAGAATCCGGGCCACCCCGTGGGCGCGCTTGGCCATCGACTTGGGATAGCGGTGCAGGGCCGGCTTCTCGGCGAACAGTGCGATCACGTCCTCCTCGTCCAGGGCGGCAAGCCCCTCGGGGGAAAACGAATTGGGCTCGGCAGCCTCCATGCGCTCCCGCAGCCGGGCCGGCGACCTGAAAGCCCACTCCATCGGCACCTGCTGATCCAACAACATGCCCAGCAGCAGAGCGAAGGGATTCTCGAGCAACAGGGCGTCGTCGTCGGGATCGCCGGTGATCGGAAAGCTGAGATCGGCCATGGCCGGAGCGTAGACCGCCTGCTGACGGCCACAGAATGCCCGTCCCGGCGGTGACGCCTACCGGGCGTCGAGAAACTCGAGGATGTGCGGGAACACGTCTCGGTCGACCCGGCGGCCGATCAAACCGTCGAGGTGGGCGTAGCCGGGCAACTCCCGCCGCTGGTGCAGCTCCGGCCCATGGTGGGAGCGCAGCCACGCCAGGGTGCGCGCCGAACTCGAGGGCAGCACCAGGCGGTTGCGGGTGCCGGCCAGAAACAAGATGGGGAGGTTCAACCGCTCGACGTGGGGCAGGTAGGCGTCGCTCCCGTCGGCACCGACCAGCCGACCGGCGGTGAACATCGACCCGACATGGTCCATGCCGCGCAGGGAGCCTTCGCCGAACAGTTCGGCGATGCGGCTGTGGGTGTAGCGGTCGAGGTTGGCGTGGTGGTGGGTTGGCCCGTAGAAAAAGAACACCCACCGGCACACCGGCGAATCGCAGCGCTCGCCGTGCGCCAGCGGCGTGGGCCGGGCAGCCAGGTCGGCCAAGCGGGCGGCCAGGCCGGTGCCCCGGTCGGGGAACACCGAGGTCAACCCCAGCGCCTCCAGCTTGGGCCCGGGCCGAAGCCTCGCCCTCAAGCGGGTGAACGCCGGCACGTCGAAGTGGGCCGCCATCTGCGAGCACACGACCGCGCCGACGCCGTCCATGCCGTCGAGCAGCGCCATCAGCACGGTGGCTGCACCAACGCAGTGGGCTACGACCGACACCTCGTCGGCTTCGGTGATCGCCCGCACCCGGCCGACGGCGGCCGGCCAATCGATGGTGGCAACCTCGTCCAGGTCGGAGGGGCGCCCGGCCCCGGGAAAGCGGATCGACGATCGGTAGTCGAACAGCCACACGTCGTAGCCGGCCTCGACGAGCACCTCGGTCAGGTTGGGCGCGGCGCTGTCGAGCAGGTAGTGGTCGCTCGACATGCCGAAGCCGGGCGCCAACAACACCGGCCCGGCCGAGCCACCCCGGAAGCGGCGCAGCCCCACGATCGGATCGTCGGGTGGGAGGACGCTCCAGCGTCGGTCCCGGCCCAGCCAATGCTGCTCCATCGGGGGGAGCGCCAGCTGGCGGCGACGCTGGACGCCGCCTTGTGCGGCCCGAAGTTCGGCGCCGCCCACAGCAGCCTTGCCGAAGGTGCGGGTCATCGGGAGCGCGAACGCCCCCAGGAACGAGCCGATGGCGCGGGCCTGCTCGGCCGGCGCCCCACCCTCCGGGCCTCGAAGCGACAACCCCATCCGCACCGCGTCGAACGGTGCCAGCCGGGCCAGCCCGTAGGCGCGTTCGACCGGCCGGTCGGGGGCGGCTTCTCCGTCGGGTGCGACCGGGCGGATCGAGACCGCCACCTCGGTGGCGTCCCACAGCCAATCGATGCCGGGCTGATCGAGGATCAGCTTGTCGGCGTCCAGCCGGTAGCGCGCACCGTCGGCGTCGCGCAGCCCCAGGCGATACTCCATCCGGTGTCCGACCGGTTGGTCGGGATCCTCGGCGACCAACCGGAGGGTTCCCCACGTGACGGTCATCGGCGCCGGATGCAGCAACGGCGCATCGACCGTGCCGGTCACCCGCAGCTCGGTCTGCTCGGGGTTGCGCCGCACCGCCGCGGGGTCCTCGACCGCCACCCGCAGGCCAAGGGCGATCGGGCTGGCCTGACCGCCGACGATCACGTGGCCGCCCAGGCGTTCGGTGAAGCGCACCCTGGGTCCCGGCACGTCGGGTGCCGGGGCGGCGTCGTCCGGCGCCACGTCGCCCTGTGGGACCGAGTCGATCGGGTCGGCGTCGAGGCCCATCTCGGCCAGCATCAGCCGGGCGGTGCGCTCGGCCAGGGCGGCGATCGTCAGGGACGGGTTGGCTCCCAGCGACCGGGGAACGATCGACCCATCGGTGACATACAGGCCGACGTAGGTGTGCCGACCGGCCGCACCGGCGAACACCCGACCCCGGTGATCGACGACGCCGTCGCCGGCGTCACCGCCCATCACGCAACCACCCAGCGGGTGAACCGACACCGGTCGGTTTCCGAGCCAGCCGCGATGGCCCGGGTTGCGCACCGGGCGGCCCCCGAGCTGGCGGGCGGCGTCGGCCAGTCGCTGGCCGCCCTCGGTCAGTGAGCGCTGCAGGCCGGCGCCGGGCCAGGTCACCTCGACGCCGGCCCCGGCCAGCTGCACCTGCCCCTCGCTGTCGTCGGCGGCCATGTACAGCGTGGTCGTCGTCCGCGAGACCGCGCCGTCGTAGGGACCGTCGAGGAAGGACCGCAGCCAGCCGGCGACGCGCTCCGGGCCCTCGTGCAGGGGCAGGCGGTCGAGCAGCGCCGAGGCCGCCAGCAACAGCGGCGTCAACACCGCGAAGACACGCGGCACGGCGCCGTCCTCGATCATCCAATGATCGTCCCGGCTCAGGGGGGTTTCGGGCCCGTCTGCGCCGCCGACGGGCGGGGTTCCGTCCGCGGCGGGACCCGACCGGATCAGCCCGCTGATCGTGGGGCCGACGCCAAGCCAGCGGTCGTCGCCATCGGGTTCGGCGGTGTCGGAAGGGTCGCTGTCGCTGCGCACTCCCACCCCGCCGACGGGCTCGTCGGTATCGAAGCCCCAGGCGATCAGGTCGCCGTTGCCCGAGAAGCGGTGCCCGAGCATCGGAGAGGTCTCCAGGCCGGCCTCCCGGGACCGCAACAACACCTCGGTCGAGCCCAGGGCCCCGGCGGCCAGCACCACCCGGTCGGCCTCCACCCGACGACGCACCGATGGTTGGCCGGTGTCGGTCACCACGACCGCCCAGCCGTGGGCGGTCGCTTCGACGTGGGACACCGAGCACGATGCAAACACCTGGGCGCCGCACGAGCGGGCTCGATGAAGGTAGTTGCGGTCGTAGCTGCCCTTGGCCCCGATGTTGCAGCCGGTGATGCAATTACCGCATCCGTTGCATGCCGCCACCTCGAGGCCGGCCGGGTTGGGGCCATCACAAAAGGACACGTTCAGCGGAGCACGCTCGGCGCTGGCGTCGATCCCCCGGGCGCCGGCCATCGCCTCGAGAGCGCTCAACTTGGGAGGGGTCCGGTCGGCCGGCAGGGTTGCGGTGCCCGTCAGGTCACCCACCCGGCCGATGTCGTCGGCCCACCCGGGGTCGTTGCGCAACTCGGCCGGCCAGCGCCGGTCGTCCATCACCTCGGCATCGGGCATCACCGACACTGAGGCGTTGATCAACGACGTGCCGCCCACGCCGCAGCCGGTGAGGACCATCACGTCGTCGAACACCCGCAGGTCGAAGAGGGCGTCAGCCGCGCCGATGCGGAGGCCGTTGCGCCACAGCTGGCTGTTGGTGACCAACTCGCCCGGGGCTTCGGGAAACGACCCTGGTCGGTGTTCCGTGCCGCGCTCGAGCACCGCCACCCGCAGCCCGGCGCGGGCCAATCGATAGCTCAGCACCGATCCCGCCGGACCGCTGCCGATGACGACCACGTCGTAGCGCTTCTTCAGCCGTCGGGGGCCGCTGTGGATCGCGGTGGGTTCATCGGGGGCATCGATGACCTCATAATCCAACCTCCAAGCCGGCCCGATCCACTCTGTTGACGGCCTTTTCGACGGTTTTAAGCAGAGATTAAGTGTGCGTTCACCGATGGAGAGACACCGTTGAGCGCCATCGTGCACGCTAGGAGGAATGTCATTCGCCTCACCCGGGATATCCGGGTCGTCGGAGACATGCACCACCAACACCACCCGGGGGCACATTCGCCCGCCGGCACTTCGACCATCGGCAGGCTCAAGGTCCCCATGTCCCATGCCATCGTGGATTCCAACGAACTCGATCAGCACGCCATCGATGCCACCGCCCGCTCGGAGATCCCGATCGGTGGCGGTGCCGATCCCGGCAGACTCCAGCCCGGGCGCTTTCGGGTCGTGTTGGGCAACGGGTTCGCCCGCGACACGGTCGTCGTTCGCTACGGCGGGGGGGAGGGGGCCCGTCGCTGCGGGGGGGCCACCCCGTCCGCCGGAACCGCCGGCATCGTTTTCACCGAGGTGCCCGTCGGCGCGGCCGACGAACACCTCGGCATCGAGGTCGTGGGCAGGCTGTTGTCCGGCTCGGTCGAACTGGCACCGCCATCGGCCGGCGAGGTGACCGTCGAGGTGCACCTCAACCAGTTCGACGTGCAGGTGCTCCCGTAGCGGAGCGCTACTCGCCCTCGGCGTGGGTGATTGGATCCTCGCCCATCCACGAGCGCAGCGTGTTCTTCAACTTGAGCTGTTGGATGAAGATGTCGTGTTCGGGCGGCACACCGCCGAGCGCGTCGGGCGCCTTCCAGTAGAAGCTCAGCCACTCCTGCAGGCCCGATTGCCCCGCCCGCTGGGCCAGGTCCAAGAACAGCGCCAGGTCCAACACGATCGGGGCGGCCAGGATCGAGTCGCGGCACAGGAAGTCGACCTTGATCTCCATCGGGTACCCCATCCATCCGAAGATGTCGATGGCGTCCCAACCCTCCTTGTTGTCGCCCCGCGGCGGGTAGTAGTTGATGCGTACGACGTGATCGATGTTGCCGTACAGATCGGGATACACCTCGGGTTGGAGGATCGTGTCGAGCACTCCCAGCTTGGACATTTCCTTCGTCTTGAAGTTCTCGGGGTCGTCGAGCACCTCACCGTCCCGGTTGCCCAGGATGTTGGTGGAGTACCAGCCGCGAAGGCCCAACATGCGGGCCTTGAACCCGGGCGCCAGGATGGTCTTGATCAGCGTCTGGCCGGTCTTGAAGTCCTTGCCGGCGAAGGGCACGCCCCGTTCGGCCGCCAGCGTGGCCGCCCATGGCGTGTCGACCGCCAGGTTGGGGGCACCGTTGGCAAAGGGCACGCCCGAGCTGAGCGCCGCCCACGCGTACATCTGCGAGGGTGCGATGTTCTCGTCGTTGGCCTTCATCCCCGCCTCGAACGCATCGGGGTCGGAGTGGACGTCGGCCTTCACCTGGTAGGCCTCGGTCGAGCCGGTCCACACCATCACCATGCGCTCGCAGTTCTCCTCCTCCTTGAAGCGCTCGATGTCCTCGACGAGTTGCCGGGCCAGGTCCCATTTGCTGGCACCCTCCTTCACGCGAATGCCGTCCAGCTTCGATACCCAGCGCTGGTCGAACACCGCCGGCATCGATGCCACGCCCTCGAGTTCCCCGGAGATGGGCGCCAGGTCGGAGTCCTTGAGCACCCCGGCGGTGTGCGCCGCTTCCAGCGCGTTGGCCGAGATCGGGTCCCAGCCGCCGAAGGCCAGGTCGTCGAGCGTCGCCAGTGGAGCGAAGTCCTTGATCATCGGGTTGCGGCCCTCGTCGCGGCTTCCGAGACGGATGTGGGCCATCTGGGTCAGGCTGCCGATCGGCACGGCCTGACCTTGGCGGGCCGCCATGATGCCGGCGATGGCCGTGGTGGCCACCGCACCCATCCCGGGCGTGAGCATGCCCAATCGGCCGGTGGCTGGGGCGATGTCGAGCGCTGGCGGGGTGGCGGGGTTCTGGGAAGGCTGGGTCACAGGGGGTGTCCTCGGTAGGGGCGAATGCGGGATGATGCGGAGCGCGCTAGCGCTGCGTCGGACCGACGTGATCCGAGTGTTGTTGACAGTAACCCTATAGTCAACCCAATGTTTCATCAGTGTTACTTATGATTGAGGTCGCGTGAGACCCGGTGCGAGCGCCGACACCACCGTCCCGGCGCTCTCCACCCAGCAGCTCTTGTACCTCCGCGCCGCAGCGCGTGCGCCCAGCTGGACCGAGGCCGCTGCCCAGCTCGGGGTGACGCAGTCGGCGCTCAGCCAGGGCATCGCCGAGCTGGAGCGACGACTGGGGATCACGCTGTTCGAACGGCTCGGCCGCAGGCGTGTGCTGACTTCGGCCGGGGCCGTCCTGCTACCCCACGCCAACGGGGTCGTCGCCCAGGCCGCCGATCTCGGCCGAATCGCCAACCGGCTTCGTTCGGGTGCCCGCGGCGCCTACCGGCTGGGGTTGATCGACTCGGCAGCGGTGGCCACGTGTCGCCCCGCTCTGGCCGCCGTGCGCGAGCTGGCCGGCGACGCCCTCCACGTCACGGTCGACACGTCGGTTCCGCTCACCCGAGCCGTCCAGCGGGGAGAGCTCGACCTGGCGGTGGTGGTCGGCGACAACATCGCTTTGCGCACCGGCGGACGGGGCGGCCCGTCGGAAAGCACGGTGACGACGACCACGATCGCCGATGAGCCGATGGTGGTCGTCGCCCCGGGCGGCGTGAGCGCCGACGACCTCGCCGATCCGCAGCGCTGGGGCCCGTGGGTGATGCCGCCGGAGGGCTCGACCACCCGGGTGTTGATCGAGGGCGCGCTGCGCTCCCGGGGGGCCGACCCGTTCACCACGTTGGAGAGCGCCAACCCCACCGTGTTGCAGTCGATGGTGACCCTGGGCCTGGGCTGGGCCGTGCTGCCCGACCACATGGGCGGGCCCCGCCCGGTGAAGCGCCAGCGGGGCGACGGCCTGGCGATCGGGGAGCAATTGGTCCGCCGGACGCTGGTGGCGGTCGCCCGAGCCGGAGCACCTGCCGACCCGCGTACCGAACTGTTTCTCAGCTCGATTCAGAGCTGAGAAACAGCCCCGATCGCTGGCCGCTGGTAGGTCGCGTGTGGAGCCGGCTCCGCGCTGGTCAGACCGGATCGAGCAGCAGGGTCTGGACGGCGCGCCCGAGGCGACCCTGTTCGTCGTAGAGGTCGGCCTCGGCCGTGCCGATGCCCAGGTCCTCGAAACGGGTCACCGCATCGACGGCCACCCATTCCCCCACCGGCAACCGGTGGACGGTCACGGTGAGATCGGGGTTGATGTAGGTGGCCTGCATCGGGTCGACCACGCTCGAGATGCCGTTGAGGAAGTCGGCGGCGGCCACCACCCGTTGGAACGGGCTGGGCTCCACGTCGGGCAGGACGGGAACGGCGAGGCGAATCCAGTCGGTGGCCGGGCCGAGCTTGCCGAACGATCCCTGCACGAGGCTGTGCTCGGTCCCGTCGGAGTGGAAGGCGACCTCGTCATCGGGGAACGCCCAGTCGATGTCACCGCCGCCCTGTTGTTGATCGGTCGGTTGTCGGTCGACCGGCCGAATGAGGTCGTCCGCCAGTGTCACCTCACGGCGGCGGATGGCCAGCACCGAGGCCCGCACCAACCTGCGCCCGTCGTCATCGACGACGATGACCTCGGCCACCTGCACCTTGCGGCCGGGCCGCACGATTTCGGCGTGAACGGTCAGCGGAGCGAGCGGCACGGGCCGTTCGAGGTCGAGTGTCAACCGGACGGGCAGACGTGCGTCGGCGCCGCTGTCGGTCAAGACCTGCTCGGCGGCGTGGGCCACCAGTGCCGCCGTCGGTCCGCCGTGCAGCGCATGGGGAGACCATGGTCCCCGGCTGAACCCGGTGGGCTGGTAGCGCCCGTGGGCGTGATCGTGGTCGAGAACGGTGAACAGCGAATCGGCCATCCGTTCACCCTAGAAGCGGTCTCGCCGACGCCAAGGTGCCGGCGATGGAACCGCCATCAGCGTGAACCGACCATCACCGGCACACCCGGTCATCCGAGGCTCGGATCAGAGCAGGTCTCGGCGGAGGTCCTCCGGTGACCGAGGTGACAGCAGCCCGGGGGCCACATCGAAGGGGGTGTTTGCCCCGACGGCACCGGCCTGGTTCATCCGGTGAGCGGCCCGGGCGTAGGCCACCAGCACGCTGGCGGTGAATGCCGGGTTGTGGTCGAGTTCCAACGAGAACTGCATGGTGTGGTTGTGTCCGTCGGCGGTGGAGGCGCTGCGGATCACAAACCCGCCGTGGGGCATGGCGTCGTGGTCGGCGGCCAACGTGTCGGCGTCAATGAAGGTGACCGTGGTGTCGTACCCGACGAAGTAGTCGGGCATGGTGATGATGGCCTGCTCGACCGTGTCGGCATCGGCGCCCTCGGCCAGCACCACGTAGCAGTGGCGGGTGTGCTTCTCCCTGGTGGTCAGCTCCGGGCGTTCGCCGCTGCCGGCACGTTCGAGCGCCTCGGGCGAGGGGATGGTGTACTGCACGCCGGCGGCCACGCCGGGCACCCGGCGCACGGCGTCGGAGTGCCCCTGGCTGAGGCCCCGGCCCCAGAAGGTGTAGGTGACACCTTCTGGCAGGATGGCCTCGCCCATCAGGCGGTTGAGCGAGAACAGCCCCGGGTCCCAGCCCGTGGAGATCACCGCGGTGGTTCCGTTGGCCCGGGCGGGGGCATCGACCGACGCGAAGTAGTCGGGGATCTTGGCGTGGGTGTCGTAGCTGTCAACGATGTTGAACATCGATGCCAGCAGGGGCCCCTGCACCGGCAGGTCCTCCTTCGAGCCGCCGCAGCACAGCATCACGTCGACGGTGCCCCGGAGGTCGGCCACATCGTCGAGGCGGTACACCGGGGTGGCCGGGTCGGCCGGGCGCACCGTCGCCGGATCCCGCCGGGTGACGATCGCTACCAGTTCGAGGTCGGGGCTCTGGGTGATGGCCGCCTCGGCTCCTCGTCCGAGGTTGCCGTAGCCGGTGATGGCGATCCTGATCTTGGTGCTCATGGTCGTCCATGATGCGTGCCGACCGACGCTTGCTCCCAACCGGCGCTACGTCCCACCCAGCAGCCGGGCGGACGCCGGCGCCGGGCCGGGGAACATGGCGAAGCGGATTCCCCGGCCCGGTGCCGGCGATCGCCCGGGGTTCGGGTCACTACGCTCAGACGGCTAGGACGCGACACAAGGGGAACCATGACCAACCTGCACCACGACCGGCTCTACATCGGCGGAGACTGGGTGGCACCGGCCACCGACGCCCGCATCTCGGTGATCTCCCCGTTCACCGAAGAGGAGTTGGGATCCACCCCCGAGGGTGCTCCGGCCGACATCGACGCCGCCGTCGTCGCCGCTCGTGGCGCCCTCGACGGCGACTGGGGAAGCACCACGGCCTCCGAGCGGGCCGACGTGATCGACCGGCTCTATGCCCTCTTCCTGGAGCGGTCCGACGACCTGGCCAACCTGATCACCGCCGAGGTGGGCTGCCCACTGTTGTTCAGCCACTTCGGCCAGGTGGGGGCCACCGGCATGGTGCTCGACTACTTCGCCAAGCTGACCCGCAGCTTCGAGTTTGAGGAGGTGCGACCCGGCATGATGGGCCCGGCCCTCGTGCGTCACGAGCCGGTGGGCGTGAGCGCCGGCATCGTGCCGTGGAACGTGCCCCTGTTCATCTCGATGCTCAAGCTGGCGCCGGCGTTGGCCAGCGGTTCGACCATGGTGCTCAAGCCCGCACCGGAGACACCGCTGTCCGCCTACGCCCTGGCCGAGCTGTGCGCCGACGCCGGCGTGCCCGACGGTGTGGTCAACATCGTGCCTGCCGGCCGGGAGACCGGACAGCATCTGGTGACCCATCCCGACGTCGACAAAGTCAGCTTCACGGGGTCGACCGCCGCCGGACGCAAGATCGGTGCCGCCTGCGGCGAGCTGTTGCGCCGGGTCACGCTCGAGTTGGGCGGCAAATCCGCCGCCATCGTGTGTGACGACGCCGACCTGGACGCAATCATGCCCGAGCTGATCGCCAGCTCCACGATGAACAACGGGCAGGCCTGCGTTGCCCAAACCCGCATCCTGGCCACCAGGAGCCGCTACGACGAGGTGGTCGAGGCGCTCACCGAGGCCGTGGCCGCCATCCCGGTGGGCGATCCGGCCGACATGGAGACCGGTTGCGGGCCGCTGATCGCCGAGCGCCAGCGCGACCGGGTGGAGGGCTACCTGCAGATCGGTCGGGACGAGGGTGCTCGCATCACGACCGGAGGCGGTCGCCCCGACGGGCAGGATCGTGGCTGGTTCGTCGAGCCGACCGTCTTCGCCGACGTCGACAATTCGATGCGCATCGCCCAGGAGGAGATCTTCGGCCCCGTGCTGGCGGTGATCCCGGTCGACGACACCGACGACGCCATTCGCGTGGCCAACGACAGCGACTACGGCCTCTCCGGCACGGTATGGACCGGCGACCTCCAGGCGGGTCTGGATATCGCCCGTAAGGTGCGCACCGGCACCTACACGGTCAACGGGTTCGCCATGGAGTGGGGGGCGCCCTTCGGCGGCTTCAAGGACTCGGGAGTCGGTCGCGAACTGGGTCCCGAGGGCCTGGCCGCCTACCTGGAGTCCAAGACGATCAACCTGCCCGCCGGCACGGAGCCGACGCTCCGCTACTGAGGACCGTCAGGCCGAGTCCTGCCCGGCGGCGGTGTGGCCGACGATCGCCCCGATCACCGTGTCCCAGTGGGCCTCGGGGAGTTCGTGGCCCATGTCGGGGATCTCGAGCAGCTCGGCGCCGGGGATCAGCTCGGCGGTGCGCCGACCCCCGGTGGGCTGCACCAGGGTGTCGAGCAGGCCGTGGATCACCAGCGTGGGCACCTTGATGCCGGGCAGCAGCTCCTCTCGCGACCCGCTGGTGAGGATGGCCGCCAGCTGGCGGGGGGTGGCGCCCGGATCGAAGCTGCGGTCGTACTCACGCTCGAGGCGACCCCGCACCGCGCGGTCGTCCCAGTGCTCGGGGGCCGACCACACCTTCCAGCGCTCCATCATCGTGGTGATGTAGCCCTCCCGATCCTCGGGCACCGGCGAGATGAGCGCCATGACCGCCTCATCGGTCGGCACGCCCACGTCCATCTCGCCGGTGGTCGAGAACACCGACGTCAGGCTGAGCGCCCGCTCCGGATGATCGATCACGAGCATCTGGGCGATCATGCCCCCCATCGACGCGCCGACGATGTGCGCTCGATCGATGCCCAAGGCGTCCAACACCGCCACCGCGTCGTCGGCCATGTCCGACAGCGTGTAGGGAACCTCTGCCAGTTGCCCGCCGCCCATCAGGGCGCCGACCAGCTCGTCCAGGGCAACCGCAGCGTCGTGCAGGTGCGTCGAGAGCCCGGCGTCCCGGTTGTCCAAGGTGATCACGAATCGACCCCGGTCGGCCAACCGCGCCAGGAACTCCGGCGGCCAGCTGACCCGCTGGGCGCCGAGGCCCATGATCATGAGGATCGGAGGAGCGTCGCTGTCGCCCAGCGTCGCGTAGTCGATCGAGATGTCGCCATTGACGGCGACGCTCGCGCCAGCGTTGGATTCAGTCATCTTCGGAGTCTGCCCGAGTTTCCGCACCGGCGCTGGCGGGTATGAGCGAGCATGCTCCCCCTACGAATGACCCATCCCGCAGCGATGGCCGTCTCCGCCGCAGCGTCGACCGGCCCCGGCCAGCGACTCGGCTGGTCGGTGGTCTCCGGCCTGTCCGGCGTGGCGGCGGCCGTTGGTACCAAGAAGCTGTTGACCGTGCTGTGGACACGGACCACCGACCGGGAGCCGCCGACCAACCCGGCCGATCCGGACACCGGCTGGGGTGAGGCCCTCAGCTGGGTGGTGGCGATCAGCATCGGGGGTGCGGTCGCCCGGGTCGTCGCCCAACGTGCTGCCGCCACGGGCTGGGACCGGGCGATGGGCTCACCACCGCCGACCAAGGATTCCGCCCCCGCCAAAAACTCCTAGGAACCGGCCGGGTGGGTCGACTCGGGTGGATCGTCTGCGGGCTCGACGCCCGAAGCGCGGGCGGCGGCCACATCGGCGATTTCGGCCAGGCTGAACCAGCCGGCGCGCTCCGCCAGGCGGGCCGCTCGTGCCACACCGCCGAGCTCCCGCCCCAGGGCGTCGCACAACCGGTCGGCGCCATCGCCGGAGTCGAGGTCGAACGCCGCCAGGGAGTGGCTCACAGCGTCGGCCGACGCCCTCAGCTCGGCGCCGAGGGCAGCCGCCTCGGCGACCTCGGGCCGATGTGGTTGCTCACCGGCAACCGCCTCGGCCAGGCCCTGAATCGACGCCGCCACCGGCACGTTGAGGTGCGGCACCCACAGCGTCGTCAGATGGTCGGGCTCGTCGCCACGGTCGAGATCGGCCCAGGTGGTGACGCTCACCCGCTGATCGTCCAGCCCCAGGTGGTGCAGCACATGCACCTCGCCGTCCGGGTCGCTGGTCGGCTGGTCGAGCACGGCCAGCTTGATGTCGGAGAGGACCGCCCGCGCGTGGGTGTGGGCAACGAGCAGCGGGCCCCGCTCCCCGGCCGCATCGGTGGCGAAGCGGTGACCGTCGACCAACCGCACCCCAGCGGTCACGGGGTCCACACCCACCGCCGCCCATGCCAGATCGAGAAACGACATGGCCGGCAGCACCTCGAGGTCGATCTCGCCGCGCCGGGCGGCCTCGCCCAGCAGCTCGACGGTGCGCTCGAGCACCAGCGCCGAGCCGGGCACCGCATAGCCAACCGCCCCGTGCTCGGTGGCCTCCGCGATCAGCGCAGCAGCGATGCGCTCGTAGGTGTGTTCGAAGGTGTCGCTGTCGTCATAGAACGAATCGAACGAGCCGAGCGCGCTTACCTCGGAGGCGGCGGGATGGCGGCGGGTGCGCAACCACCACCGACCCGATCCCAGGCGGTCCCGCACCAGCGGGGGCATCAGGGCAGCGTCGGCCGGGCCCAGCCCGGCGACGGTGACCGTGGGGGCGGACCCCGACGGGGCGGCGCCCACCTAGGCGGTCGGGTCGCCGGTTGCCGGTGCCGCCGGCGTCGCGGCGCCGGATCCGTTGGGCTGCACTCGCACGATCTGCAGCCCATCGGGGGGCCCGACGGTCAACATGTCGCCGTATCGGGGGTCGATCTGGACGTCATCGGTCTGAAGGGCCAGGAGATACAGCAACGAGTTGGCGTCGAGGGACGACACGAACTCGGCGGCTCCGGCGTCGGTCAGGGAGCGGCTGCCCTGGGGCCGGACCCAGCGAGTCTGTTCAACGGTCTCACCGCCGCTCGCCCCGGACGGGTCGGGGTTGGAAACCGTCGCAGTGATCGGACCGTCGACCTCGCCGATCGCGCCCGAGACCACCGCGTTGACCGTCGACCACTGGGGCGACGACACGGGCACCAACCCGTTGCTGGCAGCTGCGGTCTGGCACTGGTCGAGCGCACCAAACTTCTCGAAGGCGGCGTCCGGGTCCGCGGCCATCGCCTTGCGCACCTCGTCGACCTGATCGGGCTGGGCTTCAGCCACGTCGGCGCACAGCTCTCGAAACATCTGCGGGTGGGCCTGGCGGAACCGTCGCCGAGCGGCCGGATCGCTGGTCAGCGTCTGCTGGATTTGCAGGGGCAGCCCGGCCGCCTGGGTGTCATCGGGTCCGGGGGGCGGGGTGCTCAGCACGACCGCTGCGGACACCAGGTCGTTCTGCTCGCCGTCGGACAGCCTGGCAAATGCTTGATCGGCCTGGAGCTGGCTGGCCACCTGATCGGCCAACCCGTCCGGCTCGTCGAGGTTGAGTCGGGCCTGCTCATCTTTCAACAGCTGGGCGGCGACGAGAAAGCTGAGCGCCCGGCGCCGAACCTCGAGGGGCACCTCGTCGTCCTCGCCCAGTGCCACGTTGCCGATCGCCTGCACCCGGGCGGCCTGTTCAACCTGGGTGTCGGTGATCGTCTTGCCGTTGACGGTGGCGGCGGTCGACTCGGCGGCCACGCCACAACCGCTCAAGACCAGCGCACCGATGGCGGCGACGATGGCCAAGGGACGGGCGCGATTACCGGCGGGGAACAAGCTCATGTGCGGGGGTTCCAATGCGATGAAGTTGCGTGGGCAAGCGATGCTAGCCCTGGGAGGGCGCCCAGCTCAGCTCGGCTCGGCTAGCGCCCGGTTCGACGGGCCCGTCGCGCCGCCACCCGGGCGGCACGTTCGTTGGCCTCGGCGATCGCTGCCGGATCCTGGGGCGACGGGGCGGGCCGACGACCGGCCGGAGCGGATGGCCGAGACCCGATGACGCCCGTGCGCCCGCGCGTCGCCGGAGCGTTGGGTAACGGAGGCGGATCGGACCCGTCCGCCGGCCACAGGTGGGCAAACAGGGTGCGCAGGTCCTCGGTAAGTTCCAGCCCGGATCGCACCGGCACCTGCAGCTGAGCGCCGCCCATCCCCGGGGTGCTCGTGGCGGCGGGCGTCGACTTGTACACCGCGCCGGGGAACACGCGGCCGAGGCGCATCTCGGCCGACGCCGACAGCTCGACCGGGGCCAACACCGCCCGCAGCGGAGGGCCGTCGAAGTCCGGGTTGCGGGTCGCGGTGCACTCGGTGATGCCGATGCGGGCACACTCCGCCCGCACCCGGGCCACCGCCAGCAGAGCGCGGGCCGGGTCGGGGATGGCGCCAAAGCGGTCGATCCACTCGGCGGTGATGTCGTCAACCTCGGCCTGGGTGGTGACGGTGGCCAGGCGCCGGTAGGCCTCGATGCGCAGATCCTCCTGAGCGACATAGTCGTCGGGCAGGTGGGCGTCGACCGGCAGGTCCAGCTTGATCTCGGCGGGGATGCGCACCGGCTCGCCCGACAGCTCGGCGATCGCCTGCGTGACCATCTCGACGTACAGGTCGTAGCCGACGGCGGCGATGTGGCCGCTCTGGCCGGTGCCCAACAGGTTGCCGGCCCCCCGGATCTCCAGGTCGCGCATGGCGATGCGAAAGCCCGAGCCCAGCTCGGTGCTCTCACCGATCGTCTTCAGGCGCTCGTAGGCCTCCTCGGTCAGCTCCCGGTTGGGTGGATAGAACAGGTAGGCGTAGGCCCGCTGACCCGAGCGGCCCACCCGCCCCCGGATCTGGTGCAGCTGGCCCAGCCCGAGCAGGTCGGCGCGCTCGACGACCAGCGTGTTGACCAGCGGCATGTCGATGCCCGACTCGATGATCGTCGTGCACACCAACACGTCGTAGGCGCCCTCCCAGAAGTCGAGCATCACCTGCTCGAGGGTGCCCTCATCCATTTGGCCGTGGGCAACGGCGATGCGGGCCTCGGGCACCAGCTCGGCCAGCTGAGAGGCCCGCCGGTCGATGTCCTCGACCCGGTTGTGAACGTAGAACACCTGGCCCTCGCGCAGCAGCTCGCGCCGGATCGCCTCGGCGACCGGGGCATCGTCAAACTCGCCGACGTAGGTGAGGATCGGCTGACGCTCAGCCGGTGGGGTGTGCAGCAGCGACAGGTCGCGGATGCCGGTCAGGCTCATCTCGAGGGTTCGGGGGATGGGGGTGGCCGACAGGGTGAGCACGTCGACGCCGACCGACATCTCCTTGATGCGCTCCTTGTGGCTCACGCCGAAGCGCTGCTCCTCGTCGACGACCAGCAGGCCCAGCTTGGGGATCGACACGTCGGCCCCCAGCAGGCGGTGCGTACCGATGACGACATCGACCTCGCCGGCGGCCAGCGCGGCCAGCACGCGCCTGGCCTGGGCCGAGGTGAGGAACCGGCTGAGCACCTCGACCCGCACCGGGTAGTCGGCAAAACGCTCGGTAAAGGTGGTGAAGTGCTGGGAGGCCAGCAGGGTGGTGGGCACCAGCACTGCGGCCTGGCGGCCGTCCATCACCGCCTTGAACACCGCGCGGAGGGCGATCTCGGTCTTGCCGAAGCCGACGTCGCCGCACACCAGGCGGTCCATCGGGCGTTCCGACTCCATGTCCGCCTTCACCTCGTCGATCGCCCGGTCCTGGTCGGGCGTCTCGGTGAACTCGAAGCTGTCCTCCAGTTCGGTCTGCCATGGGGTGTCCGGCGGGTAGGCGTGGCCCTCGGTCTGGGTGCGCTTTTGGTAGAGCACCACCAGCTCCTGGGCCACCTCGGCCACCTGGCTGCGCACCTTGGCCTTGGCGCGGGCGAAGTCCGAGCCGCCCATGCGCGACAGGGTGGGTGACGAGCCGCCGGTGTACTGACGCACGGCGTCGATCTGATCCGACGGTACGTACAGCTTGTCGGCGCCCCGGTACTCCAACAGCAGGTAGTCGCGGTCCACCGAGGTGCCGTTGGGACCGGGCAGGGTCCGGGTGACCATGCCGCCGTACCGGGCGACGCCGTGATGGTGGTGCACGACATAGGAGCCCGGCGCCAGATCGGCAAAGAAGGCTTGGGCGTCCTGGGACGCCTTGCGCTGCTTCGGCTTGCGGTGGGTACGGCGACGTCCGGTCAGGTCGGCCTCGCTCAGCACCGCCAGGCGGGCCGATGGGGCGATGAACCCGTGGTGCAACGGCGCGACGGTGAGGTGACCCCCGGGTGTGGTCAGACCGGCGCCCTCCGGGTCGCCGACGTCATCGTGGCGCCCCAGTGTCAGGCCGGCGTCGCCGAGCAGCGCATCGATCCGCTCGAGCGAGCCCGAACCTTGGACGGCGACCACCACCCGGTATCCGTCGACGAGCAGCGAGCTGAGCCGTGCGGTCAGCGCATCGCCCCCGCCCACCGCTGCGGGCCACAGGTGGGTTTCGAGGACGGGCACGGACGGGCCCGAGGCGGTGGCGGTCAGCGACCAGGCGGGTGCGGCCGTGTGGGCGAGCAGCCGGTCGAAGTGCAGGTGCAGGCGGCGCAGCGCCGCACCGTCGGTGCCCCAGGTTCGGGCAAGGGCGTCGGCCAGGTCGGCCTCCTCGGCGAGCAGGTCCGACGCCCGGTCGGCCAGTCGCTTGGGCTCGACCAACATCACCTGGGCATCGCCGTCGAGCAGGTCGAACAGCACATGCTCGGAGTCGGTCAGCCACGGCAGCCACGACTCCATGCCGTCAAAGGTCTCCCCGTCGGCCAGGCGCTGCCACTGCTCGGCGCCCCACGGTTCGGAGGCGATCAGCTTGCGGGCCCTCCCGGCGACCTCCGCCGTGACGAGCACCTCGCGGGCCGGGTGAATCTCCACCTCGGCGATCGTGGCCACCGAACGCTGGTCGTTGACCGAGAACTCGGTGAGCCGCTCCACCTCGTCGCCCCACAGGTCGATGCGCACCGGCGCCTGGGCGGTCGCCGGGAACACGTCGACGATCGAGCCCCGCACCGCCACCTCACCGCGATGCTCCACCTGGTACTCGCGGCGGTACCCCCACCCGACCAGCTCGTCGACCAGCTGGGTGGAGTCGATCGTGTCGCCGGCGCCGACGATCACCGGTTCGGTGTCCTCGACGTGGGGGCCGAGGCGCTGAAGCAGCGCCCGGATGGGGGCGACGATCACCCGGGGGCTGCGGGCCGGATCGGCCAGGCGCCACATCACCCGCATGCGCCGGCCCATCGTCTCGGTCGACGGGCTGACCCGCTCGAATGGCAGGGTCTCCCAGGCGGGAAACCACTCGACCGCGTCGGGACCGAGCCACGTGCCGAGGTCGTCGGCCAGGGTCTCGGCCTCGGCGACGGTGGGCACCGCCACCACGATCGGCGACCGACTCGAGGTCTCGGCCACCGCTGCGATGTAGCTCGCACGCCCGGCCTCGGGAACGGCGACCGTTGCGGCGTCCCGGCCGAGAGCGTCGCGCAGCGCCGGGTCGTCACGAAGCAAACTGGCCAGAGCTGTCAGGGGCACCGATCGAGACTACCGGCGGGTTCCAGAAATCACCCAGCGGTCCCAGCCTCCTGGCGGGAGTATGGGACAGCCCAAGACCTCCCACCGGTGAACGTGTTGGGTTCGACGTGAGGCGAACCGAGGCCGGGTACTCAGTCGGTGACGACGAGCAGTTGGCGGGCCCGGGCGGCGTCGAGGACACGACGGTCACCCAGTGGGCGTGACAGCTCGATCGAGGTGACGTATACCGGCAGCACGCCCACCACATCGTCGCCCCGAGGCCCGCGCTGACCGCAGCCGGTTCCCTCCGACGTGGCGAACGGCTCGGCAGCGGTCACCTCGACCAGCACCTGCGACACCGACTCGTGCACGACGATCCTCACCCCTCGGCACGCCGCCGGTTCCTCCCAGCCCAGCCGGAACCCCTTGGCGGTCGGTTCCACACCGACGGTGGGGACGGTGACCAGGCGGCGCTCCATCACCTCGTCGTTGGTCGTCGACGCCTCCAGGCCGGCGTCGGTCACCACGGGGACATCGTCGGTCTCGATCAGCTCCCCGGTGCCCCATCGGTCGGCATCTGCTCGTCGGTCCCCGGGGCTTCGCAACAGGCCTGCGAGCGCGAGCGCGATCGCCGCCACGGCAACGACGATCACGAATGCGTACCAGCGGCGGCTCAGCACGCCGTGCCACTCACCGCGTGCTCATCACCGGAGCAGCCAACTGGACCGTCGGCGCAGCACTCAGCACGTCGGCACAGCACTCACGATCGAGCGTTCACTCGGGCCATCGCTGCGTCCACGCCATCGGTGAGGATCAGCTCGACGGCATCGGCTGCCTCGGCGACCGCCACCGCCAACAGCTCCTTGGTGGCGCCCGACACCCGGCTGAGGACATGGCCCACGCCCCGCTCCTTGCCGCCGGGGGGTTTCCCCACCCCGATGCGAACCCGGGTGAAGTCCCGGGTGTGCAGGTGGGCTTCGACCGAGCGCAGGCCGTTGTGCCCGGCCAGGCCACCGCCCACCTTCACCTTCACCCGGCCCGGAGGCAGATCCAGTTCGTCGTGGACGATGACGAGGCGGGTGGGGTCGTCCTGACCTCCGCGGCGCCACAGCCGCACGACCGATCGGCCCGACTCGTTCATGTAGGTGGTCGGGAAGGCGAGCAGCACCCGATGCCCAACAAGGCGCGACTCGCTGACCAGCGCCTCGTCCTTCGATGGTCGCAACCGATCGCCGGCCCGCTCGGCCAGCAGGGCCACAGCGTCGGCGCCGACGTTGTGCCGCGTGCCCTCGTATCTGGACCCGGGGTTGCCCAGCCCGACGACGACCAACTCCGAGGGCGTGCCCCGGCGGGCCGGACGGATCACGGACGGGCCGCGTCGGCTCAGGCCGAGGTCTCGTCGGCGCCTTCGGCGTCGCCGGCCTCGTCATCGCCCTCGGTAACGTTCTGCGCAACGACCGCCGCACGGGTGAGGTCGGCGGAGGCGACCGCCTTGCGCCCCTCGGTCAGCACCTTGATCGAGTCGCCAAGATCGAGGTCCTTCACCTGGAGCGACTTGCCGATGCTCAGCCCGGAGATGTCGGCCTCGATGCGCTCGGGGATCGAGTCCGCCCGCACCTTCACCTTGATGTAGGACAGGTGACGTTCCACCATGCCGCCCTCGGCGACGACGTCCTTGGCGGTCCCGACGAGGTACAGCGGCACGTCGACGGTGATCTTCTGGGCGGCCACCACCCGCTGGAGGTCGATGTGGGTGACGGTGCGGCGCACGGTGTGGCGCTGCAGGTCCTTGACGATGACCGGAACGGTTTCGTCGCCGGCGGTCAGCGTCAGCAGGGCGTTCTCGCCGTGTTCGGTCGACAGGGCGGTGCGGAGGTCGGCCCGCTCGACGCTGATCGCCACCGGATCCTTGTCCGCGCCGTAGAGGATGCCGGGGATTCGGCCTTCGAGGCGTTCGCGGATGGCGGCACCCGACCCGGTCTCGGTGCGAACCGTGGCGGCGAGCGGGATGGTTTCTTCTTGCTGTGACATAGCGGAGACGTCTCCTCCAGGTAGTTCCCCGGGGGGTTCCGGGGACTCCCGAGCGTCCTCGGGCCGTCGGTCATGCTAGACGCACACCGGCGACGGGCACTCATCACGGTCCCGCTCCCTGGCGGCATCGGGAGCGGACGCTCATGGAAGGATGCGGTGATGGCCACCTCCGCTGAGATCCGCTCGACGCTCGGCGACTGGTTCGACGCCCAGGGGACCAGCTGCGCAGCGCTGGGCTCGCCGCTCTACGCCAACCTGTTTCCGGCGGTGGGCGAGCACGTGCGCGCCGGTCGCTACGACGCCCTGTTGGCGCCGATCGACCGGTGGCGCTTTGGTGATGCGATGCCCCTGCGCGTGATGGGGGCCGCCCACTTCCTGGCCCTGTCCGGCGCCGCACCCACGCTGGCTGCGGCTTACCCGTCGTGTGGCGGGACGGTGCCCGACCCGATCCCGACCGACGCCCTCGCCGAGTCGCTGCTCGACGAACTGCTCGGTCACGACGACGTCACCGCCGACTACCTGCGCCGAGCGGTGCAGACCAACGAGACCGGTCGCTCCGCCGCGCTCGTCCTGGGGCTGTCGGCCCTGGCCGGGGCAGCCGCGACGAACGCCGCGTCCGGCCCGTGCGGACCGATCTCGCTGGTCGAGGTGGGCACCTCGGCAGGATTGAACCTGCGGTTCGACCGCTTCGCCTACCTCGACGGCGACCGGTTGCTGGGCGGCGACCCCGCCTCGCCGGTGCGGCTGAACCCCACTTGGCTGGGCGGGCCGCCGACGCTGCAACGCTGGGAGGTCGACGACCGGGTCGGCATCGACCCGCACCCAGCCGACCCAACCGACGAGACCGTTGCCCTGCGCCTGCGCAGCTATCTGTGGCCCGACCAGAACGAACGCCGGGTGCGCTTGGACGGGGCGATCGCACTGGCCGGTGAGGTGCCCGCCGAGCTGATCGCCAGCGCCGACACCGCGGCCACCCTCACCCAGGTGCTCGCCGACCGGGTAGGCACCAAGCCGACGCTGGTGTTCCAGTCGATCATGTGGCAGTACGTCGCCACCGGGGCTCGCTGGGACATCACCCGGGCGATCGAATCGGCCGGCGAGCGGGCCAGCGCTGCCGCCCGGCTGGTCCGGGTGAGCTTCGAACCCGACGAGTTCCGGCGCGACCGGGTGGCCGTGCACGCCCGGCGTTGGCCCGGCGGATCGGGCACGCTGCTCGCCCACGCCGACTTCCACGGCCGCTGGGTCCAGGCGCTGCCAACCGGCGAAACCTGAGCGGCGTCCGGCGTCCGGCGTCCGGCCTCGCAGCGAGCCCCCGAACAACTCAGCCCGGCCGCTCGGCGGTAGAACCGCTCGAAAGCGGTCATGCAAAAGCCTCACCGGAGGGTTATGCATGACAGTCATGCATAAGCCACCGGTGAGGCTTTCGCAGGTCTCGTACCGGCAGAACCGCCGGGGCGACGCCGGTCGCCGATCAGCCGTGACGGGCCAGTCAGCAGTGCTGATCAGCCGAGGCCGATCAGCCGTGAATGACCAGTCGAGACCGGTCAGCTGTGGTTTTGGCCGGCGAAGATGTCCGACACCGACTGATCCTCGAACACCGCGTCGAGGGCGTCGGCGAGGATCTCGGCCACCGACAGCACCACCAGCTTGTCGAAGTCTTTCTCCGGCGGGATCGGCAGGGTGTTGGTGATCACCAGCTTTTCGATCGGCGCGTTCTTCAGGCGGTCGACCGCCGGGCCGGACAGCACCCCGTGGGTGGCCGCCGCGTAGACCTCGGTGGCGCCCTCGGCCTTGAGCTGCTCGGCAGCGGCGCAGATCGTGCCGGCGGTGTCGATCATGTCGTCGATGATCACGCAGGGCCGACCCTCGACCTGGCCGACGACGCCTTTGGCCTCGACGGTGCTCTGCTCGCCGTCGGGCCCGGCGCCCTCCACCTTCACCCGGCGCTTGTGCACCATGGCGATGTCGGTGTTGAGGTGGTTGCCGTAGCGCTCGGCCACCCGCACCCGCCCGGAGTCCGGGCTGACGACGACCACGTTGGAGGGCAGGTTGGCCTTCATCCAGTCGACGAGCACCGGCATGGCGGTGAGGTGGTCGACCGGACCGTCGAAGAAGCCCTGGATCTGACCGGAGTGCAGGTCGATCGACACCAGGCGCTTGGCGCCGGCGGTGGCGAACAGGTTGGCGATCAGCTTGGCGGTGATCGGCTCACGCCCGGTCGCCTTACGGTCCTGGCGGGAGTATCCGAAGAACGGCGCCACCACCGTGATCCGCTTGGCGGAGGCCCGGCGGGCGGCGTCGACCATGATCAGCTGTTCCATGATGGCGTCATTGATCGTGCAGCCCTCGATCGTGTCGTGGGTCTGCAGGATGAACAGGTCGGCGCCGCGGATCGACTCGCCGTAGCGGCAGTGACGCTCGCCGTTGGGGAAGCTGGCCAGTTCGATCTGGCCCAGCGGCACGCCGAGGCGTTCGGAGATTTCGGTGGCCAGCTCGGGGTGAACCCGCCCGGCGACTAGCAACAGCTTCTTTTTGGTGACCAGCTCCACCGCGTTTGTCTCCCTTCGACCCGGGGGGGCCGTCATTGTCGTTGGGGTTGTCGTTGGCGAGGTCGTTCGGCGGTCGGGACCCACATGAGCTGGCGGGGCAGGGATCGAACCTGCAACCTCCTGATCCAAAGTCAGGCGTTCTGCCGATTGAACTACCCGCCATCGCTCTGGCGCTCCCACGCTACCGGGCGCCTAGGTTCGGTGTCGCCTTGGTCCGCATCGTCAGGGCCCATTACGCTGTTCTCCCTCATGGGATCTTTGATTAAGAAGCGCCGCAAGCGCATGCGCAAGAAGAAGCACAAGAAGCTGTTGAGGAAGACGCGCCACCAGCGTCGTTCCAAGAAGTAGCTCTCACCTTCCCCCGCATCGGCCCCTCAGCCTGCCCTGTTCAGAGCGTCAGCTCGTCGGGGCAGGTACGGTGCTGACCAAGCGGTGGCCATCGCCGGGATGGTGGCCCTCGACAAACCAGGTCGAGCCACTTCCGGCCAAGCGAGGTAGCTGACCCGTGGCGTCACCCAAGCGGTGACGCCATTTCGCGAGTTCGGGCACTTCGGCCAGAGCCGCCGGCTCCAGATCGTTGCCATGCTCTCCCACCGGTCCGCCCAGCGCGTCCCAACGGGCGTAGACCGCCGGCGTGGATGCCCCGACCGGCGGCGTCAGCAACGTCAGGTCCGCAGCGAGAAACGGCAGCGGGTCGATCTCTTCGCCGATGCCCCGCACCCGTGCCCGGCCACCGACCAGGCAGAAGGGTACGTCGGCGCCCAGGCGGGCGGCCGCCTCCAGGTCGGCCCAGCCCGCCCAGCGCAGGATGGCCGCAGCGTCGGCCGAACCGCCCCCCAGCCCGGCCCCGGCCGGGATGTTTTTGGTGAGACGCACCGCAGCGGTGCGTCCGGTGAGCGCCAGCGCCCTGGTGACCAGGTTGTCGTGGGTCCCTCCCACCCTGCCCACTGTGCCATCGATACTGAGACCAGCGACGGTGAGACCATCGCCGGGCGACACCTCCAGGCGGTCGGCCAGCGACAGGGTGACCATCTCGGCATCGAGGGTATGGAACCCGTCCCGGCGCACGCCCGTAATGCGAAGGCTCAGCGTGAGCTTGGCCGGGGCTGCCAGCACGACGGGCCCGTTCATGACGGACCGGTCCTGTGCGAGGCGGCGTCCTCGGTGGACTGGCCGGCGGGGAGCTGGGCGGCGAGGCGGGCGAACTCGGCCAGCCCGAGCTGTTCGGGCCGGTCGGTGGGCGACACGCCCGCCGCTTCGAAGGCGGCGGCATCGATCAGCCCGACCAGCGAACGCCGCAGCATCTTGCGGCGGCCGGCGAAGGAGGTGCGCACCACCCGCTCCAGGCGGGCATCGCCCACACCGTCGGCTGGGATCGGCGAGCTCGTGTGGCGGGTAAAGCGCACCAGCACCGAATCGACCCGGGGCTCGGGCACGAACACCGCGCGGGGCACCTCGCCGACGATGGCCGCCGTACCCCACCGGGCCAGCAACACGGTGGGGATACCGTAGGTGCGCGATCCCGGCCCGGCCTCCCAGCGCTCGCCGACCTCCCGCTGCACCATCACCAGGCCCCGCTCCACCATCGGCGCTCGCTGGGCGACGTCGAGCAGCAGCGTGGTCGCCACCGAGTAGGGCAGGTTGGCGACCAGGTCCCAGCCGTCCGGGGCGGCATCGAGCGTGGCGTCCCAGTCCACTTCCAATGCGTCGGCACCGACGATCTCGACGCCGGTGCCCTCGGTGACCTCGGCCAGCGGCTCGAGCAACGAACGGTCGGCCTCGATGGCCACGACGCGCCGGGCGGTCTCCGCCAGGCCGAGGGTGAGCGAACCCAGGCCCGGGCCGATCTCGACGACCGACGACGAGCCGGTGACCCCGGCCAACGCCACGATGCGGCGGATCGTGTTGGGGTCGGCGACGAAATTCTGACCCAGGGTCTTGCGGGGCAGGTGGCGATAGCGGGCGAGCAGCTCGGCGATCGACGACCGGGTGAGCAGTGGACGTGGGGCGGTTGCGCTCACCCGCGGCCCAGACCCGACGTTCGTGTCCCCGACGAGGTGGGCGAGCTGGACCTGCGCGAAGCAGATGTGGGTGGCGCACTGGTGACCGCACCGGACTCCTCCAGGCTGATCACCCGTTGTTCGATGGTCGTCGTCGTGATGTTCACCCGAGCGGGAGGCACGTTCTCGACCCCTTCGACCAAGTTGCCCGACCCACCGGCCCGACGCTTGTTGCGCTCCGCCCCGGCGAATCGGGAGTGCCCACGCAGATTCCAGGACGGGTCGAGCTCGAAGAGCGGTGGGGGCATCGGGACGCCGGTCGTCGTGGTGGCGGTCGTCGTCGTGGCCGCCTCGTCCTCATTGCCCCCGAGTCTGAGCACGAAGCTGAACGCCAGCAGCGCCACGATCACCCCGGTCAGGATGGCGGCGATCCGGATGCGCGTGGGCGTGGTGCGGGCGGTATCCATCAGCCGGAGGAGGCTAGCGGCGCGCCGTTGGGGCCGGGGGTCGAGGGCGTCGAGCAACCCCAGACACCCGGGTCGCAGCTCACACGTGCCCGATCCTCTCGCGCTAGGTTCCCGGTACCCGGCGGCCACCGGCCGCCATCGGATTCAGAGGAGTAGTCCATGTCGACTCACCGTTCGGCTCTTACGATGGGCGCGGCCGCCCTTGCGCTCACGCTCGGCCTGAGCGGGTGCGGCGGCTCGTCGGTCGAGTCCAGCGACGTTGAGAAACAGATCTCCAGCGAACTCGGCAAGCAGATCGATCAGACCATTGATTCGGTCGACTGTCCCAACGATCTCAAGGCCGAGGTCGGCGAAGAGGAAACCTGCACCCTGACCGCCGACGGCGAGGACTACGACGTGGCGGTGAAGGTCACCAAGGTCGACGGCGACAACGTGAGCTTCGACATCAACGTCGAGGGCTAGCCAGAGGGCTGACCGTCCCTCAGGTGTTGGGAAGCTCCAGCCGATAGGCGCAGTGGGTGGCGGCCCACGCCGCGGCCTCCACCTCGGCGGGGTCCTCACCACGAACCTCGGCCAGCCCGGCCACGACATCGACCACCCACGCCGGCTGGTTGGGGCGTCCCCGGTGCGGCACCGGCGCCAGATACGGGCTGTCGGTCTCGACTAGATACCGCCCGGCGGGAACCAGCCCGGCGGCTGCCCGGACGTCGGTCGCACCCTTGAACGTCACGATGCCTGAGAATGACAGCACCGCCCCGGCGGCAAGGCACCGTTCGGCCTCCTCCGGCCCTCCGGTGAAGCAGTGCAGCACGGTGCTGGTCGGCCAGCCCTCCTCGTCGAGGATGGCGAAGGTGTCTGCCCATGCCTCCCGGGTGTGGATCACCAGGGGCAGACGGCGGCGGTGGGCCAGGCGAACCTGAGCGGCAAACACCTCCCGCTGGATGGGGCGGGGGGAATGGTCGTAGTGGTAGTCTAGGCCGCACTCCCCCACCGCGATCGCCCCGGCGTCCACCAGCTCCTCCAACCCGGCGACCATCCCGGCGAGGGCACGATCGTCGAGTACGCGGGCCCCGGTCGCATCGTCGGCGGTCCCATGGTCGGCCGCATCGTGGGGGTGGACACCCGCAGTGGCCCACGTTGCCTCGCGCCCGGCGGCGAAGGCCAGCGCTGCCCGGGACGACTCGACGCTGACGCCCACATCGATCATGGCGTCGACGCCTGCGGCACGGGCGGCCTCCCACAGGGCCGGGCCGTCGTCGAGCCCGGACAGGTGGCAGTGATGATCGAAAAACGCCATGGTCCAGCTTGGCCATCCAGGCGCGTCGCCGCCACCCCGCTGCGGGCCTTGTCACGCCCGGCAGCGCCCCGGTGAGTACCGTCGTGGCCGATGGGCGACGCATCTCTCACACTCGACACCGCCGGTTTGCGGGCCGCGGCGCGCACCTGGATGGCCCTCGACCCGGATCCGGTGACACGAGAGGCAACCAACCGACTGCTCCAGCCCGGCCAGGGGGATGCGCTGGCCGATCACTTCGGTCGGCGACTGGCGTTCGGCACCGCCGGGCTGCGAGCCCCGATGGGCCCGGGGCCCAACCGCATGAACCGACTGCTCGTTCGACAGAGCGCAGCCGGCATCGCCCGGGTGATCATCGAGGAGGGGGCGCCCAAACGCGCAATCGTTGGGCACGACGCCCGCCACCGCTCAGCGGAGTTTGCCGCCGACGCCATCGAGGTGTTGGAGGCGCACGGCATCACGGTGACCGTGCCCAACGGGCCGGTCCCCACGCCCGTGATCCCCTGGGCGGTCGCCAAACAGTCGCTGGGCGCGGGCCTGATGGTGACCGCCAGCCACAACCCCGCCGCCGACAACGGGCTCAAGGTGTACTGGAGCGACGGCGCCCAGATCATCCCGCCCATCGATGCCCGTATCGCCAGCGCCATCGAGGCCGCCGCCCGCGACCGCCGGGTGGCGCCGCAACCCGGTTCGGGCGGCATCGACACCCGACGGCTGCTGCTCGATCGTTACCTGGCCGACACGCTCGACCAGGTGGGCACCACCGGTGACGCCAAACTCAGCGTGGTCACCACCGCCCTTCACGGCGTGGGAGGGGCCCCGCTGGTTCAGCTGCTGACCTCCGCCGGGTACACCGATGTCACGCCGGTGGCCTCCCAGCAGGAGCCCGACCCGGACTTCCCCACCGTCCCGTTCCCCAACCCGGAGGAGCCGGGCGTCCTCGACGCCGCCATCGCCCTGGCGGCTGAGCGCGGAGCCGACCTGGTGCTGGCCAACGACCCCGACGCCGATCGGCTCGCCG
>NZ_DAOLGP010000022.1:0-4775 GCF_035329545.1 Candidatus Neomicrothrix sp. | reverse complement strand
GTAGATCGAGGTCTCGCCGACGATCTCGCCGGCGCGGATCGAGCCGAAGCCGCCCGCGCCCGGCTTTCGCGCGCCGGTTTCTCCATCGCGGCCGAGCACGGCGACCTCGTCGAAATCGAGCCCGCGCGTCTCGCAGATCAGCCGTCCCATCGCCGTCGCCGTGCCCGACGCCAACGAACAGTGGCATGTCCTGACCGGCAACGAGGTGGGCGCGTTGCTCGCCTGGTGGGCGCTGCAGCGCAGCCAGGGCCTGCCCGACCGGCTGCTCGCCACGACCATGGTGTCGTCGCAGCTGCTCGAGAAGATGGCCACGTCGGCCGGGGTCCACTACGCCGAGACCTTGACCGGGTTCAAGTGGTTGTGCCGCCCGGCGATGTCCCGTCCGGACTGGTTTCAACTGCTCGCCTACGAGGAGGCGCTCGGCTACGCGTTGGGGCCGACGTGCCGCGACAAGGACGGCCTGCTGGCGGCGCTCGCCGTGTGCGACCTGTGCGCCCGGCTGTTGCGCACCGGCTCCGATCCCCTGGCGGTGCTCGACCGGCTGGCGCTCGATCACGGCGTCCACACCACCTCCCAGATCGCGGTTCGTTTCGAACCGTCGGCCTGGCCCGAACGCCGCCGGCAATTGATGGAACGTCTCGAGGACGACCCACCCACCATGCTGGGCGGGCGACGGGTGGAGCAGGTGGACCGCCCGGCCGACGACCTGGTTCGGCTCTTCCTCGTCGGTGGCGATCGCCTGGCGTTTCGTCCGTCCGGCACCGAGCCCAAGTTCAAGGCGTATCTCGAGGTGGTCGAGCCGGTGGTGGGCGGTTCGCGATCGGGCGGCACCGTGCTCCGGGCGGCCCGGCGACGAGCCGGCACCCGCCTCGAATGGATGGAGCACGAGGTGCGCGCGGTCCTGGCGGCCGAGGCGGCCACCAGTTGAGCTGGACGAGGCGGCAATGAACGGTCCGGCCTCGCCTGGGAACGCTGGCCCCCCACCGGAGTCGAGCGGCGATGCGTCGCAGCCATCGGCCGGCAGGGTCGAGTCGACCAAGCTGATGATCGACCGGGCGATGGGTGGCGACCGCCACGATCGTCAACTCACCACCGCCCTGTTGGCGGTGATGGTCGCACTGCTCATCCTGATTCCGTTGGGGTCGATCGCCCTGGTGCTCATCGGCCTCGGCCCCTACCCCGACGGCTGGGCGGGCGCCGAGCGCATCGAGGTCACCACGGCCGCCGACGGCCGGCCTGGATCCCTGCGCGAGGCGATCGAACAGGCGGCGGCCGGCGGCTCCGACACGGTGATCGAGCTCAAGCCCAACACCACCTACCGGCTGACCACCGGCTGCACCAGGCGCGGAGTCCAACCCGACGACGATGCCGGGGGCGGGGTTCTCGAACTTGGCGAGGCCGGCGGGCTGTATCTCAAAGGCAACGGCGCCACGGTCCGCCAGGAGTGCGCCGGCCAGCGGGTGCTGCACGCCACCGGCGACGATCGGCTGCACCTGTCGGAGGTGACGCTGAGCGGCGGGCAGGCCAAGTCGTCGCTGGGCCATGGGTCGGGCGGAGCGTTGCTGTCGGAGGGTGGCGGCACGGTGACCATCGAGGACTCGATGCTCACCTCCAACCAGGCCGAGGATTCGGGCGGTGCCGTTGCGCTGACCGGCCCCGGCAGCACGCTGAAGCTCGAGCGGTCGGTCATCTCGGGCAACACCGCCGGTGCGTCCGGCGGCGGGGTGTGGGTGATCGGTAACCTCGACGCCATCAACGCCACGATCACCGACAACCTGGCCGGCACCAACGGCGGTGCGGTGGCGACCGCGATCTCGCTCACGTTCTCGACGGTGGTCGACAATTCGACCGCCACCGCTCGCGGGGCGCGTCAGCTGGGGGCCGGTGAGCTGACCTCGTTCGCCAGCTACGTGGCCGGCGGCTCCGGTGCTCCCAGCTCGTGTTCGGTCGAGCGAGCGACCAGTGACGGCTACAACGTCGGGGACGACTCCAGCTGCGGGATTGGGCCCGGGCTGGGCGACGTGGCCAACGGCCCCCGCAACGCGGTGGGCCTGCTCGACTACTACGGGCGGCCGATCCCCGCCCGGGCACCGGTGCCGGGCAGCGTCCTGGTCGACCGGGTGCCGTCGCGGGCGTGCCTGGCTCGGACGACCGTCGACGGCCAGCGACGCAGCCGGCGTGCGGCGGCCGCCGGCGCCGGCTGCGATGTGGGTGCGGTCGAGCTGACCAACGGCCTCGACGTTCCCTTGACCGCGGTCGCCGGGCCCGTGGCCACGCCCGTGCCGGCCGAAGCCCGCTACACAGGCTGAGCCACCGGGGCGATGTGTGGCGGGATCAGACCCGCTGACCCGGATGGGTCCCGGCTGCCGACGCTGCGGTGGGCAGGTTTCGGCGCAGCTCGGCGTAGCGGGGCTTGATCGTCTCGTTGATGAGCGACAGCCGTTGATCGAAGGACAAAAACGCCGACTTCATCGCGTTGACGGTCAGCCACTCCAGCCCGCCGAGGTCGAAGCCCAGCTCGTCGACGAGCAGGCCAAACTCCTTGGTCATCGAGGTGTTGGACATCAGCCGGTTGTCGGTGTTGACCGTCACCCGAAAGCGCAGGTCGGTCAACAGCCCGATCGGATGGGCGGCGATCGAGGGCGCTGCACCGGTGTGCACGTTCGACGACGGGCACATTTCAAGCGGCACCCGGGTGTCGCGCACGTAGGCGGCGATCTGCCCCAGTCGCACCTGGGTGTCCTCGGTGATGCCAGGGGCGTGCTCCGGTCCTCGGTCCTCGGTTCGGGTCAGCTCGATGTCGTCGAGGATCCGCACGCCGTGGCCCAACCGCTCCGCCCCGCAGTAGTGCAACGCTTCGTGGATCGACGGTAAACCGAACGCCTCGCCGGCGTGGATCGTGATGTGGAAGTTCTCCCGCATCACCAGCTGGAAAGCATCCAGATGGCGCGTGGGGGGATAGCCGGCCTCCTTACCGGCGATGTCGAAGCCGACCACCCCGTCGTTGCGGTGGTCGAGGGCCACCTTGGCCACGTCGACCGAGCGCGCCGACGTGCGCATCGCAGTGCACAGCAGCCGCACGGTCAGTCCGGTGCCGGCCGACCCCTCGGCCAGCCCCTCCAGCATGGCATCGGTCGCCTCGTCCATCGACAGGCCGCCCTCGACGCACAGCTCAGGGGCCATCCGCACCTCTGCGTACACCACCCCGTCGGCGGCCAGGTCGGCGGCGCACTCGGCTGCGATGCGTTGGATCGCCTCGCGCCGCTGCATCAGCGCCACCACATGGGCAAACGTCTCCAGGTACAGGCCCAGGTCACGCCGGTCGGCGCCGCTGTGAAACCACTGCGCCAGCTCGACCGGGTCGGTGCTGGGCAGAGCGTCGTAACCGGATTGCTCGGCCAGCTCGATCAACGTGCTCGGCCGGGCGCCACCGTCGAGGTGATCGTGCAGCAGCACCTTGGGTGCGGCCGCAACCGCCTCGGCGGTGGGCGGGGCAGCGTCCAAGCGCCGGGCGCTGCGCAATAGGAGCGCCTGATCGAAGCCAGAGGGTGCGTCGCTGTCGGGAGTCGGTGCCATGTCACACGGTACGGCTCAGGGGTCCGAGTCTCAACGCTTCTCCGCAGCGCGAAACTCTGGGCATGGCCACCGACGCTCCCTTTCAACCGTTCGCCGAGGCGCTGGGGCCGGTGGAGTTGGTCGGCCTGGACGCCGACGACACCCTGTGGGAAACCGAGGGCAACTTCCAGAACATTCAGGCTCGCTTCGAGGAGCTGATGGCCCCGTATCTAGCCTCCGATGCGGTGGCGGCCGCCCACCTCGACGACGTCGAACGCCGCAACCTCGAGGTGTTCGGCTACGGCGTGAAGGGGTTCACCCTGTCGATGATCGAGACGGCGATCATGTTGTCCGACGGGGCGGTGGGCGGCGACGAGATCGCCCGCATTCTCGGCTGGTCCCGGGAGATGCTCACCAATGCTCTCGAGCCCTACCCCGGCGTCGTCGACGCGTTGGAGGTGCTGGCCGACTCCGGGCTCCAGCGCAGCATCATCACCAAGGGCGATCTGTTCGAGCAGGAAACCAAGGTGGCGGCCAGCGGCCTGGCAGAGTGGTTTGACGGCGTCGAGATCCTGCCCGAGAAGGACGTCGCCCACTACCGATCGTTGCTCCGCCGTTGGGGCGCAGACGGCGAGCGGTTCGTGATGGTCGGCAACTCGGTGCGAAGCGACATCCTGCCGGTGATCGAGCTGGGGGGCTGGGCCATCTGGGTGCCATCGGCCAACCAGTGGGCCCATGAGGTAGCCGAGCCACCGTGGGACCACCCCCGCTTCGCTGTGACGCCCAGCTTGGCGAAGGCCGTGGCGCTCTGTGCCTCACAACAAGCGATATGACGAGTACTGTGAGTGTTGTACGTGACGTCCACGATTCTTTGGGAGGGCTCGGATGACGTTCAATCGGTCCCGCGTCTTGATGTTCATGGTGTTGCTCGTCGGCACGCTGGCCGCGGTGGGGAGCGGCAGCCCTGCCAGCGCAGCTCCGGGCGCTCCGGCCGCGCCGCAGGGGGTGGGCGACGCGTCGTGTTCCGCACCGGCGCCGCACGGGTTCTCGGACGTGCCCACCAACTACTTCGCCAACACCGCCATCGCGTGGCTCGTCGAAGCCGGCATCACCACCGGCACCACACCCACCACCTTCTCCCCCAACAACCAGGTCACCCGCGCCGAGATGGCCGTGTTCCTCCACCGCAACGCCGGCGAACCAGCACCCGCCGGCCCCCA